>CAZRVM010000016.1:11411-18573 GCA_964603625.1 uncultured Candidatus Saccharibacteria bacterium | reverse complement strand
TAAACAACACGCTCCACCGCTTGTGCGGGTCCCCGTCAATTCCTTTATGTTTTAGCCTTGCGGCCGTACTCCACAGGCGGGATGCTTAACGCGTTAGCTTCGCTACTCAGAGGGTCGATACTCCGAACAGCTAGCATCCATCGTTTACGGCGTGGACTACCGGGGTATCTAATCCCGATCGCTACCCACGCTTTCGTGCCTGAGCGTCAGAAATGGACCAGTTGCCTGCCTACGCCATCGGTATTCCTCTTGATATCTACGGATTTCACCCCTACACCAAGAATTCTAGCAACCTCTTCCACTCTCTAGCTTAACAGTTCAAAGTATATGTATATGGTTGAGCCATACGATTTTACACTCTGCTTGCTATGCCGCCTACGCAACTCTTTACGCCCAGTAATTCCGGATAACGCTTGGATCCTCCGTATGACCGCGGCTGCTGGCACGGAGTTAGCCGATCCTTATTCATCTGCTACCGTCATAATCGTCACAGATAAAAGCAGTTTACAACCCGAAGGCCTTCATCCTGCACGCGGCGTTGCTCCATCAGACTTTCGTCCATTGTGGAAAATTCCCTACTGCTGCCTCCCGTAGGAGTCTGGGCCGTGTCTCAGTCCCAGTCTGGCTGATCATCCTCTCAGACCAGCTAAAGATCATCGCCTTGGTGAGCCTTTACCTCACCAACAAGCTAATCTTACACAGGCTACTCCCAAAGCGCATAAAGCTTTAATCCGAAGACCACATGCGGTATTAGACATCGTTTCCGATGCTTATCCCTCACTTTAGGGCATATTCCTGTGCATTACTCAGCCGTCCGCCGCTCGTGTACTTTCACACTATATTCAATTTATTTAAATACAGAGTGAAAGCCTTACCGCTCGACTTGCATGTATTAGGTACGCCGCCAGCGTTCATCCTGAGCCAGGATCAAACTCTCCAAAAAAAGAAAATCATCTCCAAAAGCTTAAGATAAACCTTAATAACAAAGAACGCTGTCGGCTAATCGCCGTATAATTCTCTGCCGTGTCTACGACACGAGGTTCAACCTGAGCCAGGATCAAACTCTCCAAAAAAAGAATCTATTTCCTAAAGTTCAGTCAGAATCATCTGACATTACTGTTTAAAACATAGTTCAGTGATTTATTAATAAATCAGAACTGACGTTGATAATATCTCCAAATTGGAGATAAATTGCACTACTTAGTTTTTAATGAACTTTTCTAGAATTACTCCATACTAAATCTAAAAAGCTCATACTATATTATCTGTTATTTTTAATCATGTCAATACTTTTCGACACAATTTGTTGTAATATTTATCATTAATATTCTGCTCGTCCATAATTGAATGCTTTCCAACAAACAGAGGTGATAACTTTATTTATTCTTTTGTTGAATCTGTATCTTCATCATCTTTAGATTCTATAGCTTTATCAACTAACGCTAATGACGCTACAGTGTCACCGTCGTTCATTCGCATAATACGCACACCCTGGGTCGCTCTACCAAGTTGTGGTATATCTTTAAGGCCTAAGCGAATAGTCTGCCCTTGAGTAGAAATAATTATTACTTCTGAGTTACCTTCTACTAAAGACTTAACACCCATTAAGTCACCAGTTTTTTTGTTGACAACTGCCGAGCGTATACCCACACCACCGCGAGTGTGTGCAGTAAACTGGTTAACTCTAGTGCGTTTACCATAACCTAGTTCACTAATAACAAATATATAACTATCTTTTTCAACAACATTCATACCAATAACCCTATCCCCACTTCGTAATCTAATACCTCTAACACCTCGAGCTGATCTACCCATTGGTCTAACATCTTTTTCATTGAATCTTATAGCTTGTCCTTTAGAGGTAGAAATTAAAATTTCATCTTCTCCTGTTGTCATTCCAACCCATTTTAGTTCATCTTTATCATCTAAATTAATTGCTATTAGCCCCGAACTTCTAACATTTTGATATTGTTCAAATGGAGTTTTCTTGACTACTCCATTTATTGTACACATTATTAAGTTACCAGTTTTTTCTTGTTTTGAAATATTTATTACTGAACTAACTTTTTCTTCAGGTTGAAGTTGTAGCAGATTAACAATTGCAATACCTTTAGCTGTCAAAGCTGTTGCTGGAACTTCATAAGTTTTGATTCTAAATACTCTACCTTTGTTAGTAAAGAATAATAAAAAGTCATGCGTAGAAGCATTTACAACATGTTCTATCACATCTTCATCGCGCGTAGTCATACCTCTACGGCCTTTACCTCCTCTACCTTGTCTCTTGTAATCACCTATTTGGCTACGCTTTATATAGTTAGCTGATGTAAGAGTAACTACAACTTGCTCATCAGGAACCAAATCTTCATCACTCATTTTACCTAGTTCGTGGGGTATAATTTTTGTTCGACGATCGTCACCAAACTGCTTCTTAATTTCTTTTAATTCAGTAACAATAATTTTTAAAATCTTAGTCTCGTCTGCCAATATTGCTTCTAGCTCAGCGACCAGTTTAAGTAACTCGGCCAACTCATCTTCAATTTTTTTACGCTCTAGTCCTGCCAATGTTCTTAATTGCATTGCTAAGATTGCACGAGCCTGAATTTCACTTAAGCTAAACTTATCTATCAAGTTTATTTGAGCTTCATCAGTTGTTTGGCTGGCACGGATTGTTGCTATAACTTCATCTATGTTATCTAATGCAATCTTTAAGCCTTCTAAAATATGAGCTCTCTCTTTGGCTTTTCTTAGCTCAAACTCTGTTCTTCTACGAACAACTAATTGCCTATGTTTAATATACTCCGATAGTATATCTTGCAAACCAAGAACTCTGGGTTGAATGCCGTCAACTAAAGCTAACATATTATAATGAAAACTTGATTGGAGTGGAGTCAACTTGAAAAGCTGGTTCAATATCTTCTTTGGATATGCATCTTTTTTAAGATCAATAACAATCCTAACGCTACCTCTGGCACTTTCATCACGCAAATCTGAGATACCGTTGATTTTCTTATCTTTAACAAGGTCTGCTATCTTTTCTATCAAAGTTGCTTTATTTTGAGCATATGGAATTTCTGAAACAACAATAGAATGACGTCCTTTTTTATTCTCTTGTATATCAGCAACGGCTCTTACTACCACACCACCCCTTCCGGAAGTATAAGCTGATTTTAGTGACTCCTTGCCATAAACAATTCCACCGGTTGGAAAATCTGGGCCTTTAACAAACTTTAACAAATCATCAGTAGTTGACTCTGGATTATCTATAAGATGAATAGTTGCATCTACTAGTTCAACTAAATTATGTGGCGGTATATTAGTTGCCATACCAACGGCAATTCCCATTTGGCCATTTAGTAATAAGTTAGGGAGCTTTGCCGGTAGAACTGTTGGCTCTTTGCGTGTTCCATCGTAATTATCTCTAAAATCTACAGTTTCTTTATCAATATCATCTAGAAGCGCCTCAGCTGGTTTTGCCATTTTTGCTTCCGTATATCTGTAGGCTGCTGGTGGGTCACCGTCCATTGAACCAAAATTACCCTGACCTTGCACCAATTCATAACGCATAGACCAATTTTGAGCCATTCTTACCATAGAATCATAAATAGCACTATCACCGTGTGGATGATATTTACCCATCACTTCGCCAACAATTTGCGCACTCTTTACAGTTTTTCCACCAGGACGAATTCCCATCCTGTCCATAACATACAATATTCGCCTATGAACAGGTTTTAAGCCGTCACGAACATCTGGTAAAGCTCTTGCGATAATAACACTCATTGAATAGCGAAGATAACTACTCTCCATGACATTTTCAACAGTACGATTTTCTAAAAGCCTAGAATGATTAACCTCTTCTTGGTCTATTTGGTTTGGTACTAAAGATTCATCTTGCATATTTAAATATCTAACTCCTCTGTTATTGCAAACTTAGCCCGTGTTTGAATAAAATTCTTACGCAGTTCAACTTCAGTACCCATCAACTTATTAAATATAGCATCTGCTTTCTCACCGTCTTCAACCTTAACCTGTATTAGCACCCTGTTATCTGGGTTCATGGTTGTATCCCAAAGCTGATCAGCGTCCATTTCGCCCAAACCTTTATACCGACTAACTTCGGCACCTGCTTGTTTTGAAGTATCTTCACCCTGTTTTAATACAGATCCTCGTTCCTTTTTATCATCAATTAATTTATTCAAAATATCATCTCTCTCAGAATCCGAATATGCATACTGTCTTTTCTTACCAGACTTAATTAAAAATAATGGAGGTTTAGCTAAATATAAATGACCACCATCAATAACTTGCCTCATAAACCGAAAGAAAAAAGTCATTAACAAAGTACTAATATGACTACCGTCTACATCGGCATCGGTCATAATAATTATACGATGATATCTGAGTCTCTCTATATCCAATTGCTCACCAATACCCACTCCAATTGCCGTAATTAAACTTTTAATTTCATTATTAGCAAACATTCTATCTAAACGAGCTCTCTCAACATTTAGCACTTTACCTCTTAACGGTAGGATTGCTTGGGTTTTACTATCACGACCACTTTTGGCAGAGCCACCAGCAGAATCACCCTCAACAATATATAACTCAGAAATACTTGGATCTTTACTGGAACAATCTGATAACTTACCAGGCAATGATGTACTATCTAAAACACCTTTTCTGATAACATTATCTCTTGCTGCTCTGGCAGCTGCTCTAGCTCTGGCAGATAATATTGCTTTATTTACAACCTTTCTTGCTATGCTTGGATGCTCTTCTAAATAATAGGCTAGGTATTCTGTCATAACCTGTTCTACATAGCCCCTGATTTCTGGATTACCTAATTTATTCTTAGTTTGACCTTCAAATTGCGGATCTGGTAACTTTACTAAGATTACTGCTGTTAAACCCTCCCTACAATCTTCGCCACTCAGATTATCTTCTTTTTCTTTAAGGAGACTGTTCTTGCGTGCATAATCATTAATTACCCTTGTTAACGCCGATCTAAAACCCGTTAAATGCGTACCTCCATCTGGTGTAAGCACATTATTTGCAAATGGCTTAATAACTTCTACATATGTATCTGTATATTGCAATGCCACTTCAACAGCACAATCTTCTACTTCTTTCTCAATATAAAAGATATCGTCATCTACTACATCTTTGCTAAAATTTAAATGTTTTACATATGACTGAATTCCACCCTCAAAGTAAAATGCAAACCGCTTTCCAGTTCGTTCATCAAGAATATTCGTTTTTAAACCTTTAGTTAAGTAAGATTGATGCCTGAGATAATCAACTACCCACTCATAGTCAATTTCGACTGTTTCTTTAAATATTGTTGGATCTGGATAAAATGTGATTATCGTTCCTGATAATGTGGTTTTACTACCTTTTTTAATTTCTGACTTTGGTACACCTCTTTCATATTCTTGAGTATAGCTGTATCCATCTTTATATACTTCGGCAATCAGTTTGGTTGAAAGAGCATTTACGACACTACTCCCAACACCATGTAAACCGCTTGAGACTTTATAGCCACCGCCACCAAATTTGCCTCCAGCGTGTAGAACAGTAAGGACAGTCTCTAGAGCACTCTTGCCAGTTTTCTCCATAACATCAACAGGAATACCTCTTCCATTGTCGCCAATTCTAATTCCACCGTCACTTAAAAGTACAATATCTAGTTCAGTTGCAAAACCTGCGATTGCTTCGTCTACACAGTTATCGGCTATTTCCTTTACTAAATGATGTAAACCCTCTTTTCCCGTTCCACCAATATACATTCCCGGTCTTTTACGAACAGGTTCAAGGCCTTCTAGAACTTGAATCTGCTGAGAGTCATATTGTTTTTGTTTACTCACGCTTAACAACCCCTTAATTTTATACACATTTTAATTAGACTTTTACTCCTCAAAATATTGCTAATTTATATTATAACAAATTAACCATATTAAACAATCCTGAAAACCCTTGCTTTTAGATTATTTAATGTGTTTAAATAACACTAGCACTATTAATGCCAAGACAAAACTATGTTTAAAAAATTACTCTCTAACTTACCATTTAACCCTAGTCTAATAACTGAAGTTTCCTTTTATGCAAAAAGACTTAAAAAAGAATCAAGTATTCGAAGGCTTGGATTCGTTTTCATTGCCTTAACTATGGTTGTGCAGATTTTTTCGGTTATTTCACCTGCAGAAGCCAGCAATCAGTGTAGCAGTAACGATATTATTCGTTGTGGGTTTAAAAGCCAGTCTGAGGCAGTTCAAAGATGCAACAGCAATACTTCTGGGTTTAGAACAATTGTTGAGTACTACGGAGTAACTTGCGCCACACTTGCCAGCGCTAAAACACAAACCATCAAATCTAATGCTCAAAATAACCAACTTTTTTCAATGGGCAGAAACCCTTACAAAAAAGCTGGAGAATACACAACAAATATACCCGGTGCTGGTAATGTTTATCTTAGGCCGTTATCTAGTTGGGGCAATACTTCATACAAAATGCTGGTAACTACAACTCCAGACGGAAAGCCTTTTATGGTGATGTATGATTGTGGCAATATTGTAATACTTAATAATTACACTCCCCCTTCTAAGCCCGAACCAGCACCAGAGTTAAAAATTAATAAAATTAATGAACCGACAGGTGTTGTCAAGCCTGGCGACACTATTAAATATACAATCGCCTTCGCTAATACTGGCGGAACTGCTGCTTTTTTCTCTGTTAACGATACTTTAGACGAAAACTTAGAATTTGTAAGTGCCAATAGTGGCGATTGGCCTCAAGAAAGAAATGGGCAAACAACTAAATGGTACAACAACACACCTCCCTTCTATACATTTGGCAACACAGATATTTTTGGTGTGCCAGGCTTTATAATTTTAAACGCTAAAGTAAAAAATAATGTTAAAGATGGCACTTTGGTTTGTAATGCTGCGTGGCTTGGTCGCTATGAGCAAAATAACGGTAATCAAATTACAACAAATAAAGTTTCAGCATGTAACGAAGTAGAAGTGCCCTGCCCTGAGGGTACGACAAAGCAGCCTGATGGTAGTTGCAAGAAGCCTGAGATTACTTGCCCTGAAGGTACAACTAAGCAACCTGATGGTAGTTGCAAGAAACCTGAGATAACTTGTCCTGAAGGTACGACAAAGCA
>CAZRVM010000016.1:0-11311 GCA_964603625.1 uncultured Candidatus Saccharibacteria bacterium | reverse complement strand
CTGATGGTAGTTGCAAGAAACCTGAGATAACTTGTCCTGAAGGTACGACAAAGCAGCCTGATGGTAGTTGCAAGAAACCAGAGATTACTTGTCCTGAAGGTACGACAAAGCAGCCTGATGGTAGTTGCAAGAAACCAGAGATTACTTGTCCTGAAGGTACGACAAAGCAGCCTGATGGTAGTTGCAAGAAACCAACTAAACTTGAGCCAATTATAACTATCGAGAAAAAAGTTAAGAATATAACACAAAAAATCGAAAATGCTAATAATACTACAGCTAACGCTGGTGATATATTAGAATACACTTTAATAACTAAAAATTATGGTACCGGCGAATCAGTAAATACAATACTTAAGCCAGAACCTATCGCAGATATTTTAGAATATTCTACACTCGATTTCAGTTCGCTTGATGGAGGCGTCTTTGACCAAGAGACCCAATCGGTCTCATGGAATAAAACATACTCTATTAAACCTAATCAAGCTATTACAAAAACTTTTAGAGTTAAAATATCTAACCCTATTCCTAACACACCATCGCCTACAGGCAACCCAGGCTCTTTTGATCTTAAGCTTACCAATGTTTATGGAAATACTGTTGTGGTTAAATTACCTAGTGGTGTAGTGAAATCAACAGAAAAGATTACCACCCAAACCCTCCCCAACACTGGGCCTGGTGAAGCATTAACATTAAGTTTTGTAATAACCGTAATAGTTGGTTACTACTTTGCCAGATCTAAACTTATGGCAAAAGAACTAGAGTTAGTTAAAAAAGAATTTACCTCAGGAGCATAAATAGATGAGTGAAAAATTAAATCTTAAATCTGTAGAAGTTGAAAATTTACACGAAAAAGAATCAAAACATCACGAACAGCACAATAAGCTCAAACACAATCATGAAAAAGGTACAGAGGCATCAAAAGACCTCGTAAATAATATCGATCAGATAAAACAAAGTATCGAAGCGTCTGCCCTAAGCAAAGATCAATACAACACCGGTAATTCTGAAACCAAACAGCCACACACTTACAGAATAACTAAACAAATCAAACAAGATGCATATCAACGCACCCTCAAGCATGCTCAAAAACATATGAGCAAGACTGAGAAAGCCTTTAGTAAAACTATTCACAACCCTGTAGTTGAAAAAGTAAGTGATGTTGGGGCAAAAACAATTGCAAGACCTAGTGGATTACTTTTTGGCAGTTTATTAGCTTTTATAAGTAGCACAGCAGTTCTATACATTAGTAAACATAATGGTTTTAAGTACAACTTTTTATTCTTTGCGATAGTATTTATTGGTGGATATTTTTGCGGTTTAATCTTGGAGTTATTTTACAAAAGTTTCAAATCTAAGAAAAATTAATCCACTTTATCTAACGGATATCATATTACCTTCATCGTCAATCATAATTTCATCATCATCACTCTGTTGGCTTAATTTAATAACCCCACTATCGTTACTGGGTTGTTTAGGTGCTTGTTTAGCTTGTGGCGGGTTATTTCCTTCACTTATGTTAGGTGTATTTTTTTCTACAACCTGCGTATTATCTGCTAACTCTGTCTTATCTTTTACTGGAGATTGTGTAGTTTGTTCTGGTGGCAATGAGGCAGTTTGAGGTTTATTTTGCAATTGTGATTTATCTTGAGCTGTTTGAGACGAAGGTGCCGATTGTGGCTTATTTATTGGGTTGGTAGTTTGTGATTTCTTTTTTGCTAACCATTCATCTAAAAATGATGCACCTTCGGGCTTAGTAGTATTTGCACCTCCAGTAACTTGGCCAGGTACAGAAGAAAAATTATTTGTACCCTTATTTCCTGTATTTGCGCCAAAGCTTGGTTTGGGCGGTTCCTTTGTAGCCAACCTTTCGAATATTTCGGCCTCTACTTTAGCTTTAGGGCGCCCATATTTAGCCGCAGACAGCTGTTTTAAAGCTAATGCTAGCTTTTCATTATTCTGACCAATCTTAGGTAATGTAGCCATGCTAAATGGCTGTGTGGGCACTCCACCTATTAAAGTCCTAACAATAGTATTGTAATTAGGTATTCTTAATAGGTCGTCCCCATCAAATAAAGGTTGAAAATATCTAGACAGTGTTTCAACATCATTTTGCCCAATCCTGAAGGCAACAATTGTACCAATGTTACCAAAAACTGCTTCTCTTATTTCGTCTGTTAACTGTGTTGTAAACTGGTTAGCAACTATCAAATTAAGACGATATTTTCTAGCCTCTGACATAATCGTTGCAAAAGAGTCTGTAGAAAAATTCTGAAACTCATCAACATATAAGCAAAAATCTACTCTTTCAGACTCTAGAGTATCTGCACGACTCATGGCAGCTGCTTGAAACTTCATAACAAATATCATTCCGAGTAATTTTGAGTTAAGATCACCAGTTTTACCCTTACTCAGGTTTACTATCAAAATCTTTTTATTATCCATTATTTCGCGCAAATTAAATGAGCTTTTAGTCTGCCCAATAATATTGCGCATCATTTCATTGCTTAAGAATGCACCGAATTTACTTACAACCCAGCTTGTTACTTCGCCAGCATCATTAGATCTCTGAGCATTTGGCCATTCTTTAGTCCAGAAATCTAAAACATTCTGATCTTTAACATACTGCAATTTTTCCTTCATAAATGTAGGGTCAATTAATAGTTTTGGAATATCAACAAATGTACCACCTCTAGGATCCGACATTAACAATAATGCACAGTTGGTAAATATCCTCTCGAATCTAGCCCCTATAAAGCCCTGTTTATTTGGGTCATAAAGCTTATAAAGCATACTTAAAGATTCTTGAATCAAAAAATCTTTTTGTTCTTCAGTAAAAAATTCAAACATATTAAGACCAAGAGGATAATCCATATCAGATGGGCAAAAATAAATCACATCCTCTGTTCTTTCTTTTGGAACCAAAGCCATTAGGTTTTCCGCCGAATCACCGTGTGGATCAACAAAGGCAAAACCATCTCCATTTATCATATCCTGCACTGCAAGATTCTCTAAAGCAGTAGACTTACCTGTTCCTGTTTGGCCTGCCATATATACATGCCGCTGTCTATCTTGTTTGGAAAGCCTAATTGGCTTTTTTATACCCCTAAAAACATTGAAACCCAACAATAGTCCTTCGTCGGGGACATTTCGTGGACCGTCAACTTGTTTTGATGCCTGCCTCTCAAGTTGTGAAGTTGGAATATTCTTCTGATCTGGAAAGTGAAAAATCCCAGCTAATTCAACAGAATTTAAGATTGTTTTTGAATGTGATGGTGGAAAAAATCGCATTATGTAAGATGTAACAAAACTATCCATATCTTTTGCGGGCGTAAACTTAAAACCGTTCTTGCCCGGTGCATCATAAAGTGAAAATGAAGCCACAACTTGATTCAATATTGTTTGCGCCTTATGAGATACATTCGAAGAAGATACAATTCTAATCACTGTTTCAAAACCCGGATGCCTGGTTTTATCATCTATAGCATCTAAAACAGCTTGTTCCATATTTGAAAGCTCCGGTTTATCTGATTGACCCCCGTCTTTTCCACTTTTATCTTCTGGTGGTTTCCAAAGTGAAACAAATATTTGTTTTATCCACCAGAATGCTTCTTCTTGAGTACTTTTTGAAGATTTGCCTTTTCGCTTACTTTTAGCAATTTCAGAAGCCGACTTGCGCCAAGAAGGATCAGCTGGTCGCAATAAAATTTGTATCCCAACTCCATCATCTTTGTCTAACTCCGCCAGAGCATTAAGTAATGATTGTATCGGGTCCCTCTTAATATCTTGGTAAGTTGCAATTGGATAAGCGTAGGGCTCTTTTAAGTTAAGTTCACCGCCTGTAGTAGCTGCAATGTTGCCTACTGGGCTAAAAATATTATGTTCTGCCACTTCTTCAAGCCTAGCACTAGGATACGAGCTAATTACAGCCTGCTTTACAATATCAACCATAGCTACTGGCACAGCTGCATAGAATTTCACAAAACCGTTAACGCCAACTATTTCAAACGCAAAATGTCTCTGACCATATATTTTAGGTTTAAACCCTTTAGTAAATGTGCCGGCAATAATACCGTACATTATTTGAGCTTTTGATATGTTTTCATCAATAACTTCTCTGTCATCTCTTCCTCCGGCATCCTTGTCATCACTTGGTGGAGGCAGATGAATCAACAGCGGTACCATTTTAAGGCCTCGTTCAAAGTTTTTTTGCTCTCTTAGTATTGCCCTAGAATGCAGAAATATAATTGGGCCTGCGATTAATATTGCAACTAAAAATATAAAAAAGATTAAATAAACTACCGACATTAATCGTCCTTAGTTAAGTCTTTGTTATAGCGTTTTTTTATATAATCTGCTTTCATTTCACTTATTGCTTTATTCTGCAAATACGGGTTACTGCGTGTTTTGTCTACAATTTCTTTTGCTTTTTCAACCCACTCCTTTTCTATAAGATCAATATCGTCAGCAATAGTTGGGTTATTATTAGAAGTTAAGACTGGCTGTCCTAAATTTGACTGACCGACAGCCTGGTTGGTCATATTCTGTGAAGCTTGCATACCTAAAGGCTGGCTGGCTAAAGGTTGAGATGTCGGCATACCCAAAGCTCCGCCTTGGCTTACGGCAGAATCTGATGGATTACCATCATTAATCACATTAGATTGGCTAACTTGAGGCATACTCAACGGATCTGGTAATACTTGATTATCATCATTCATTTCTATAGTTATTATACCAAATATTGTAGTTTAGTAGTTAGGTTTTTTACTATGTAACAAATTAATTTAATTTAGCTATTTCTTTTGTAGTACCAAATAATAATTACCAAAATTAATGAACTTAAGATTACATCTCTAATTGTAAGCTGAGTAATAGATTGAATAACGAGTAACAGAGTTGGAATAAAGCTACTCACAAATGCTATGAGCCGTTTCTGCTTTTTTGAACTTTTAGTAAAAATATCTAAAAACAAACCTATGCTCAAAAAAAATAAACCAAAGATTATTAAGAAAGGAATTAGAATAAATACAAGAGACAAGTTCTCTGGATTAACTGTCATAAAGTAAAAACCAGCTAAAATATAACTAGCCACAACTAAGCTTATTTTTTTCTTGTTTATTGTTTTATTCATCATTAAAATATTGTCTTAAAAATAAAGCCGGACGGCAAATCCGCTCTAATTATTATGACTTAAGTAGCGCTTACCGTCCATGGCTGTGACTGACCGCTCATGTTTGTTTTTAGCAAACAATGAGCGCTGACACACAATTTTTGTTTTATCTCCACTAAGCTCAATACTACATTATTTATTCAACAAAGTCAATAACTTTTGTTGTAATTTTATCATTTAACTGTTTACAATTTAATAATACATATCATTTTGTTGTAATATATCCGTTGTTATTTTTATAATTTTTTATTCTCTCACTCCTTTTTCGGTAATTATTTATTAATAAATTAACCTAGGAAGACTACGAATTTAATTTTAAATCAATGCTTATATCCAATTGATAATATTAAAAAATAAACATGTAAATTTTAATTGTACATTTTTACAATTTCATATATACATTTACTTAAAAAAATATAGTACAAAAAAATAAATTTTAGTTTTACATATAATAATAAAATAATTTGTATATTATCTTTTACTTTCAAAAATCAATTTCTTAGTAGATTTTAATTTAGTTTTTATTCACTCATTAATAAAATGCATTATTACAAATTAGTATTATCTGGCTAGAAATTGTTAGACAATTTTTAGTTTTAATTTTTATTTTTAAATCTACTTCATTGCCTTTTTAATAATTGAAATTAACCACACAAATCTAATAATAGTTATTTTTATTAACTAATTAAATTATTAAAAATACTCTTCCTGCTAATTTAGATGTCTACACTCGCATCAATCACTAAACATTTAATAAGTTACTTATTAATAAGCCTAATATAGTGCTGAAAATGATTAATTACCTATAATTAAGCTGAGTGAGTTATACACAGGTTTAAAAAAATAGACACAAACATGTTGACATATATTTTACTTGTTTATAAGATGTAATTAGCACTGAATAAAAAAAGTGCTCAAAAACAAAAACGACTAAAACAACAACGGCTTCTCGCAAGCCGTTGTTCCATAGATACATAAATACCAAAAAATTTTCAAATCATTTTTAAACAAAAAAGTTGATACAAAAATTTAACAAAATCAAGAAACCCATTACCCACAAAGCAATGGGTTTCTTGCTTTTGTTTATAATATTTATTTAATATAAAATACCTGGCAAGTTATGAAAGCCTTAATTCGTGGAGTATTAGAATTTGGTATCGACGGAGTGCTGGTTGATGTTGAGTGCCATATTTCAAACGGTTTACCCGCTATTGTGATTGTTGGCGTAGTAAGCAAAGCTGTTGATGAATCTAAAGAAAGGATTCGTAGTGCTTTCGCTAATAGTTCAATCAATTTTCCCAAGAAAAGAATTACTATAAATATTGCTCCAGCAGACATACCAAAAGATAGCACAAGCTTAGATTTAGCTCTAGCAACTTCAATTATGCTGGCAGGCGGTCTAATTTCTGCTACACCTGAAAACTCAGTTTTTATTGGCGAGTTAGGACTAGACGGCTCAGTTAGAGGTGTTCGTGGAATTATTGGGAAAATTTTAACAAGTAAAAAATTAGGTATACGAACCTTTATTGTGCCCTTTAATAATATTGATCAAGCGAGTCTTGTGCCAGATACTATAATCATACCTATAAAAAATCTTTATGATCTTTATCTATATTTATCCGGTAAACTACAAATTAACCCAATAAAATCTCAATTTAAAATAAAGCCTTCAGAAAACCACAACATAAATGATTTTGCCTATATTGTTGAGCAACAAACTGCAAAACGCGGAATAGAAATTGCTGCATCTGGTGGCCATAATATTTTACTAAATGGACCTCCTGGCACAGGAAAAAGTATGCTTGCAAAAGCACTAATTAGCATCCTCCCAGCGTTAAATAAAGACGAAATATTAGAAGTTACGCACATACATAGCCTTATTAGCCATAATTATGAGAAAATTGTAATGAATAGGCCTTTTAGAAGCCCTCACCATACTGCTAGTAATACGGCCATCATAGGAGGTGGAAATAATCCAAAACCAGGTGAAATTAGTTTGAGTCATAGAGGGGTTCTATTCTTCGATGAATTCCCTGAGTTCACAAGGCCCGCACTTGAAGCACTACGTCAACCACTGGAAGATAAAACTATTACTATTTCAAGAGCAAAAGACACACTAACATTTCCAGCAGATTTTATGCTTGTTGCCACGGCTAATCCCTGCCCTTGCGGATATTATAATACGCATAAGAATTGTACCTGCACGCATCAACAACTCTCCAACTACCAACGAAAATTATCTGGTCCAATTATTGATAGAATTGATATTTTTACAGATGTAGAAAATATTGAACACACAAAATTACTTAAACAAGATTCTCTTGCAGAAAAAAGTTTAGATATAGCAAAACGCGTATTAAAAGCTAGAAATATTCAAAATAACCGACTTGGCAATACAAGGTTAAACAATAGTATGACAAGCCAAGATATCAAAAATTTTGCACATTTAGATTCACAATCTACAGAATTACTCAATCAAGCTGCTTCTAAACTAGAGCTGTCCCCAAGAAGTTATATGCGAATCATTAAAGTAGCTCGAACGATAGCTGATTTAGACAATTCAAAAAACAT
The DNA here is from genome assembly GCA_964603625.1 of uncultured Candidatus Saccharibacteria bacterium. GTDB lineage: Bacteria > Patescibacteriota > Saccharimonadia > Saccharimonadales > JAGQNJ01 > HK-STAS-PATE-36. The sequence goes on along the minus strand of CAZRVM010000016.1, from coordinate 3,573 downwards.
ATGCAGTAATCATATCGCAGAAGCACTTCAGTATAGACCAAAAAACAACATATTATCTTAATTAAAAAGCTTGACCTCTGTTTATTTGTTTGTTAAACTACACCTTAACTGTTAATTATGAAAAAGGAGAACCAATATCAGTAAGGATCCTCGCCTGAATGAAGCAATTCGGGCACCTCAACTCCGCATAATAACTGAAGAAGGTCAACAACTTGGAGTTATGAGTCGGATCGAAGCATTGCGTACAGCAAAAGATGCAGAACTAGATCTAGTTGAAGTATCACCTAACGCTAATCCACCAGTTGCTAAAATTATTGATTGGGGTAAATATAATTATCAGCGAACCAAACAACTACAAAAAAATAAAAAACACTCTAAGGTTGCTGATGTCAAACAGATAAGGCTCAGCCTAAAAATTGGAAGTCATGATATAGATGTTAAACTAAAAAAAGTTTACGCTTTCTTAAATGACGGACATAAGGTAAAATTTATAGTGTTCTATAGAGGCCGCGAACTAGCGCACAAAGATTTAGGTTTTAAACTGGCCGAAAGAATAATAGAAATCTTAGGTGATGAAATTATAGTAGATCAACCTCCGCAATTTAGTGGTAAACAATTATTTTTTACAGTAAGGAGCAATAATGCCAAAGCTAAAAACCCATAGTGGTACAAAAGATAGATTCAAAATAACCAAAACTGGTAAAGTGTTGCATGGCCATTCATACAAAGGACATAATCTATCCAAAAAAGGATCTGCAAGAAAAAGAAATTTTGCAATCCCTCAGACTGCTACAGGTAAACCAGTCAAAACTATTAAACGAAACTTAGGAGCTTAATATGAGAGTTAAAAGAGGTACTACAACCCATAAAAAACATAACAAAATAAGAAAATCAACTAAAGGAATGACTCATGGCAATAGAGTAAGTATCAAACGAGGCAAGCAAGCTATAGTTAGGTCCTTACAAAACGCTACAAGAGATAGAAAAACAAGAAAACGAACTTTTCGACAACTATGGAATGTGCGCATCAATGCTGGAGCTAGACTAAACGGTACAACCTATAGCAAGCTTATTGCCAGTCTTAAAAAAGCAAATATTACCTTAGATAGAAAGATTCTATCAGAATTAGCAGTTAATGAACCTAGTGCTTTTACTGAAATAATCAAAATTAGTTCAAAATAGTTACCAGCGCTAAATTACCAATAATTAAAACCACCTGTTATAAGGTGGTTTTTAAATACTAGCTTATCTATAAGCCGGGTTCTGTTATTGCTAATCATCTATCTAGCCTTTATGTCGCCATAAAGATCAAGCGGATTAAACGCACACCTTGGCAGGAAACCATTCACGCCTAAGGCATGAAAAAGGTATGCTACCTTGCAGTAAGTAGGGTTTACCACCTATTTATGTCACCATAAATAGGTGTGAGCTCTTACCTCACTCTTTTCACCTTTGCCAATAAATTGGTAGTCTTGTTTCTGTGGCACTTTCCCTAGAGTTACCTCTGGTTGCCGTTAGCAACTACTCTTCCCTATACTGCCCGGACTTTCCTCCTATACAAAAATATAGGCGATTAGCCGATAACCTAGCATTCAGTATTATACATTATTTGCATCTAGAATACGATTAACCTCACCATCAGCTATTTTATTTAATTCTCTTGGAACATGTGTATAATCTATCTGTTTAAAGCTTTTAGCTAAATCAATTATATTATTATGAACACCTTTAAGTTCGGCATTTTTAACTCTAAAAATACCATTCATTTGGTTAACAACCAACATACTATCCATAAACACATGCACAATCTCAGCTCCTAACTGTCTGGCTCTTTCCAACCCTAATCGCAAAGAATGATACTCTGCTTGATTGTTGGTTGTAATATTTAAAAATTCTCCATTTATTTCTATTATATTATTTTGCATATCCATTAGCACAAAACCACTAGCTGAAGGACCTGGATTACCCCTGGAGCCGCCGTCTCCATATAACTTAATTTCTCTAATATTAGTAGTATTTTTTGCATCATCTATCTCAAACTGCTCTTCTTTATTATACGGTTTAAAATTAAACTCCACTACTTTTACATGAACACTATCGTTGATTACATCTCCGTAAAATAAAGCCATCTGTTCATACATTTCAGCAGTTGAACCAAACCTCTCAAAATTACCCTCATTTATATCAAGGTCACCTAATCGTTGTGTAGTGACCCTATTAATGATCGCTTCTCCCACCTTTTTCCAGCTCGCTGGATCTTCTTCTTTAACCTTATCAATAACGCAAACAACATCATCTACTGTCAAATCTTTTTCATCTTCTATTCGTAAAGTAGCGGTCTGAGTGCCGTTAAATATATTCTCAATTTCTATATGATTAAATTTCAGACATTTCATATCTTCAATTATACACCAGGTAAACTGTTTGAACTTAGAGATCTTAATAGTAAACTATATACCGTGAATCTCGAGTACTTTAACTACAATTTACCAAAACAGAATATTGCTATCTATCCACCAAAAATTAGAGGCAAAAGTAAACTATTAGTCCTAAACAAAGATACAGGCCAAATTAAACACCGTAAATATGAAGACCTAATAGATTTTTTGAACCCAAAAGATACCGTAATCTTAAATAACACCAAAGTAATTAAAGCTAGAATTATCGCAAAATTGAACAATAAAACAAGAGAATTTTTATTGATAGAAAAACACGGAAATGTATTCAACGAACACTCCTGGAAAGTTTTATACAAAGGTACTATCCAAGTAAATGAAGAATACTCTGTCGGCACCGAAAAGTTACAAATAAGTGAAATATTAAAAGATGGCATTGCGGTTGTTTCTTCAACAATAAGTTTATTAAAACTTGCTGATATTTACGGCCAAGTTCCCCTTCCACCATATTTGCATCGTACTAGTAACGCAAACGACGTTAATCGATACCAAACAGAATTTGCTTCTGAATTAGGTTCTGTTGCCGCTCCTACTGCTTCATTGAATTTCAGTAGTAATCTTATTAAAAAACTAAAGAAAAAGCATATTAATGTTGTTTATATAACATTACATGTCGGACTTGGTACTTTTTTGCCTATTAGAACAAATGATCTTTCAAAACATAAAATGCATAGTGAATATTTTGAGATCCCTAAAGCTACCGTTAAAATAATAAAAAATACCCCTCCTAATAACAAAATTGTAGCTATAGGAACAACAGTTACTAGAGCGTTGGAGTTTTCTTGCGAACAAATTTTGAACCAAACCGCTAAAAGCATTTGTGGTGAAGCAGATATATTTATTTATCCAGGCTACAGTTTTAAAATTGTAGATAGCTTGCTTACTAATTTTCATGCTCCTAAATCAACAGTTCTTATGATGGCATCGGCTTTTGCTGGCCAAAATAAATTACAGAAAGCATACAAAAGTGCCCTAGAGAAAGATTATAAATTTTTATCTTATGGTGATTCTATGCTAATAATATAAAACAATCTTGCTACAATTATTAATGTCGGGGTGTGGCGCAGTTGGCTAGCGCGTACGGCTGGGGTGAGAACTATCTGTGATAGTTCGCAAG
>CAZRVM010000015.1:0-18593 GCA_964603625.1 uncultured Candidatus Saccharibacteria bacterium | reverse complement strand
GTGCCACAGGTGTTACTGGTTCAGCGGGTCCTCAGGGCGCAACTGGTGTAACTGGATCAGCGGGGCCACAGGGAGCAACTGGTGTAACTGGTGCTACAGGTGCAGGTGCAACAGGAGCTACCGGAGTAGCAGGTAATAAAGGTACTAGAGTTTTGTCAATACAATGTTCCGATCCAAATGGTTCTGCACTTTGGACACAAACTGGCTTTACAACCATAACGCTACCTAGAGAATTAAATAACGCAACCATTACTGATGTGCAAGCAGGTTTAACAACTGCATCATCTTCCGGGAGTGTAACAATTTCTGTAGCTCGTATTCGTGGCGGTACGCCAACTACACTAACTTCCACAGTGGTAACTTTATCTGCAACTAAGACGGATTCATATACAGACACTCCTCCAACATTAAACCCAAGCGCTACTACAATTGCTACTGGAGATCAATTAAGAATAGATGTTACTGGTGCAGGTACAGGCGCAAAAGGACTTCAACTCTTCGTTACAATAGATGTACCATGAGCCAAATAATTAAATGTAATTTTGATAACGCTGTTTACAATTGGCTACCAGGCACTACTGGTATAGGTGATATTAATGGAATAAGAACTGGCTTGGGTGAGGGTATGACTGGCTCTGTTCCTACTGGGTCTGGTGGCCGTGAATCATTTTCAAACCAAACTGTTGATGGGCGCACAGTTAGGACTTTAGACATTTATGATTCAAATCAAATTGTCGGGCCATTTACTCCATATGCAGAATTCTGGTTTTCGGGCACAAATGTCTTAGGGTCACCTCTTACAACCTGGTCGGCTAGAGCATTAGTTTGTATTCCAGCTTCAAATTGGTACGATGTATCCATAGTTACACTTATGTCTGGCAGTACTGCACTTGTGCATGTGCGTAGATTTGGAGTAGGCGGAGGGTACAGTAACTACTGGGGAACAGGAGGAAACGCAGTTGTTGGACAGCCTCTCGGGTGGATGCGATTAGAAATACAACATGACAGTTCTAAGAGCCCAACAACTGTAGTGAGACTCTATCCTAACAACGGCACCACTCAGTCTTGGGGAGGAGCATTTAAAGGATCTTACGGAAATGCAACATCTCTTCGCTTTGGAGATATTTATGGCGATACAAATACTTCTGCTGTCTGGAGGCTTAGTGAACTAGAAGCTTGGGATACAATGGATGGTGATGGCATATTTACGACAAATTGGACTACTGCTCAGTCTAATGGTTACGCAGGAGCACGGAGGACTACCTCATACTCAATTCCAGCACAGTACACAACTCCAAGTGATGTAGTCTCGGCTTCTAAAACAACATATTCATCACTTGCTTATGGAAATTTTAATCGTTGGACACATCTTTATTTACCTAATGGAACACCAGCAAAATCTTCAGGCTTTCCTTTAGTTGTACTATCTCACGGAGGTTATTTTGTTACTGAATCACCCGACACAATGCCTGAATCACTAACCAACAGACTAATAAATGCAGGGTATGCGGTTGCCATACCTAGATATTTATTATCTATATTAACCAATTCTGGAATTCCGGCTTACGGAACTTCCAATGCAGAATCTGGTAATGTTACTGGCTATGGAAGGTATCCATCACATATTGTTGATATAAAACTTGCTACAGCTAGGTTGCAACAACGGTATTCTCAAACTGGTACTGACCCTAAGTTAAATGATTCTGGGTATGGTTTTGATGCCAGTAAAGTATTTTCAGGAGGCGTTTCGGCGGGTTCATATTTAGCAATGGCAGTAGCCTTAACCAAAGGATTAACAAACGATGGCTACTCAAGAAATTTGACCATTGCCGGCAACAGTGATTACCGAATTATAGAAGATGGGTCAACTCCTTACACAGGATCTGACCCCAGCTACATTGGCGCATTTGGTTTAGCTACACCTAATAGTTTTGCTACACTACAAGCTTGGGATTGGACCCATAATCTAACTAACGCAATTCTTTGGCCACCTTATTATCCAATTGCAGGTCCAACCACTCAAGGCAACGCCGGGAATTCCCGTACAGCGGTGCGAGCATTCTTCGGCCGTCCTGCTAATACTACAGACCCCAGCGGAGATGAAGTTAACAAAGCTTCCTTAACAAGCCTAGTGGCTACAAATGCTGGACAAGCAACGAATATACCTATATTAAATGTTAGGAGTGATAGCGATATAGTGGTTCATTCACAACATGGAGTAGATATGTCCGCAACATTTCCAAACTATGTAAAATCATATACTACCCAAATGTCAGTTACTAACCATGAAAATTGCCATCTTGTTTACGATTGGCCAGCGTTAGAAGCTTGGCTAAACCAAAAACTCTTAGAGGCAGAAACCCCTTGGCTACCTCACCTAGAGATAATTTAAATCAATCTTAGAAATTTAAAATTTATTAAAACACGAAGTGTAAAAAAATAAAAAGTGGAATATTTATAATCTTACATCTTGAATGAATTTGTTGTATTCTGGGATTTGATTTTGAAATAAGGTTCTTACAGCACTTCCGCTTCCAGCAAAAGTACCATTACTGTTACAAGATGTGCTCCATAAAGACTGCTCGATATCAGAACCATTGATTATATCGTAATTATATCGCCTTCCAGATGAACATGCTCCAAGTGGCAAAATATTAGGGCTAGCTGTCTTAGACCTAGTAAAACCATTGTTGTGTAAGCTAGCTAAAAATGCGCGGTAAGCATCTACATCGTTTAAGTAAGTTTGACTTTTTAGTACTTTGCCTTGATAACCTTCAAAAACTGTTACTGTTCGTTCATTTTGGCCTACTGTTATTTGTAGCACACGGTGATCTTCACGAGCAATTATTTGGCCATTTTGAGTTAATCTAACTTGAGTAGAGGTGTCTGCGTATTGTGTGATATTAGTGTTTTTATCTACACTAACTGCTTGTTGAGGTTTATTACCTCTGTTAGCTAAGAAAACTATTAGTAATACAATTAAAACAAATACTCCTACACCAGTAAAGATGAATCGTCTCATAAAGCCTATTATAGCACTAAATGTTAATTAATTCAAGTATTTTTCTCCCCACTTTGCCATACTTTTTAGAACTGTGAAAAGTTCTTTTCCTTTAGGGGTAATTTGGTATTCGTATCTTGGCGGATGCTCACAATAAGGTTTTTTTGAAATTATATTCTCAATTTCTAATTTAACTAATCTGTTGCTCAAAGTTCTGGGGCTAATGTTGGCTAGTAGGTTTTGTAGCTTTGTAAAGCTTAATGGTTGATTAGATAGTTCTAATAAAATTAACGCTGTCCATTTGTCGCCAATTATTTGGAGAGTTTTGCCAATACAGCCGGGCTGTTGTTCTAAAGGTTTCATAAAAAGTAGTATATATTACTTTACAAAGTGTAGCTAGTTACTATACAATGTATAGTGAAATTAAAAAGGAGGAATATGGATCTTAAAATAGCAATAATAGTTGGAAGTATTCGCCCAAATCGTGTTGGTTTAAAAGTTGCGGAATGGTTTATGAGCCAAATACCAAAACAAAATCGAGCAAGCTTTGATTTAATAGATTTAGCAGAAGAGGATTTACCTTTTTTAAATGAGCCAAATTTACCAGCAATGGGCAATTATCAACAACAATCTACAAAAAAATGGGCAGAAAAAATTTCTAAGTATCATGGTTTTATTTTAGTAACACCAGAGTATAATCACGGATATTCGCCAGTTTTAAAAAACGCAATAGATACTTTATATGAAGAGTGGCAAAAAAAACCAGTAGCTTTTGTGGGCTACGGTTCTTTAGGTGCTTCTAGGTCAATAGAGCAGTTGGTTCAAGTTACGGCACAATTAAATATGGTGCCGAATCCGAGCAGTGCAATAAATGTAATTGACTTATGGGACGCATTTGATGACGGGGGTAATTTAAAACCAGAAAAAGTTAGAGGCAACCCAGATAAATTAATCACAAATTTATTGTGGTGGGCTGATGTGTTAAAAACTGCTAAATAATTTTAAGTAGTTGTTTAAACTTGCAAGCGGTGTTGAAGGTTGGTATTTTAAAATTATGGTTTATTATGACCGCGAACCAATTCCGCAGCCTCCTCAATTTAGTCAGGTTAACTTTGAGGAAGAAAGTGCTTATGGCATAAAAGACAAGTTTGATATGATGCAGGCAATTGTTAATAATTGTATTAGATACGAACATACCGAGCCTAAAAGAATTGCCACTATTCAGAATAATTTACATGGCAGGGAGAGTTTTTATTTGCACAGTGCTGTACTTATGATGCTAGAATCTAGGGGACTGATTGATGATTTTTACAATGACAATACAGCATATAAAGAAATAGATAATGGTTGGCAGGTTACTGTTTCTGTCCCGTTGGCAGGTACTAAATTTAAAGAGCAGTTTAAGTTTATAAGTAAAGATGGCTTAGAGCTTGGTGATGGCTCAAAACACATATTTGCGCTGTTTTATCAACTCAAACGCTATTAATAGGATATTTCTCTAGTAACAGAATAGAATATTGTAATACAAGAAGTATTGTGTTATAATATTTGTTTGGTTATGAGAAAACGAAATTTTGAAAAGTTTGAGACCTCTAATTCTCGAAGTAATAATGGCTCAATGGTAAAGCTTGATGATTCAGGATTATCTATTTTTAGGACCGTGAGTGGTAATGAGCTTGATATTTGCAAAGATGAATTTCTTAAACAGACTAGTAACTTTTCTAGAATGGTTAGAGGAGAAATTGGCCAACATGGGTTATCTTTAACTCTTGTGAGTTTAACGGAAGTTGAACGCCAGCAATTCAAACAAGATGTAGAAACACAAGAAGTAATTGATGAAATATACAATGAAGTACCTTCACTCAGGCGTCATCTCAAAGTACGGCTTGGTAGAGTTGGTATTTTTGGATTCAAAAACGCAAAACAGCGTTCTGTTAGTGTGTCTGTTCATGAAGATTCACGGCAACAAGTCAGAGACGAAAGGGATTCAATTTTAGAAATCTTAGATAGATACACAGAAGAAGAAACAACCAGAGATGATTGGTTTAAAAATGAAATACCACATATATCTTTAGGCAAGCTTTTGATTGATGGAGAAATTGATCATCAGCACCGATTACTATTAAGATCTATAAGTGAAGTTGTGCCTGAAGAATTAAAGCTAGATAGAGCTACTTTTTATAACCCTTCAAAGTAGTTTAAATTAGAAAATTAAAAATCGTTAGAGTTAAAACTTTATAAATCTATGAAAAAAACAATTTTGGTGGAGATTGGGTTAGCTTACTTGAAACTCGCCCACTAGAAGATACCCTAGCAGATATAGCCGTTGGCTGGAATGATATGCAGCGCTGCATTGGCAGGGTTAGAGCTGGTGTAGCTACGGAAGTAAGTTATGTTCTCTAAGGTGTAATTGCTCTAAGGCGAAAGCATTTGAAACTTTTACAATACCCCTAATAGCGTGTATTTAGCTAAAATAATAAGTATGCCACTAATTGACGGAGTATTTATTAGATATAAGCCAGACGCCACTCCTTTTAAGGTTGAGCCAGATATTCGTGCAAAGACAAAGCTACTCATCAAAGAGCTTAGGAAAAACGATGACCAGAATATTGCCTTCAAGACCTTAATCAAGGACTTTGATGACAAATATACAATGGGCATCCACCCAGAAAGCACATGGTTTCAGGCTGCAAAAGAACTATTTGCAAAGTTTGAGCGTTACGATAGCCAACCAATACAAGAGCAGACAAAAGAGGCGCTAATTGGATTAATGGAATTACTTTGTGAGAATAGTAAAAAAATTGATTGGGATAAGATACGGACTTATATTTTGGATAACATCCAAAAGTTAAGCCCTACCTATCCTGGAAGATTTTCTGATTTTGATGGTCATGAAGTTCAGCGTGACGAAAATGGCACTTATTATTACTACGATGGCAAACAAAGAGTAGGAATTATTGGCTTAAAAACTGCCAAGGAAGAAGAGATTGAGTTTTATTCTGGCGATGCATATAACATGTATGGAAGGCTTTACTCGGTATTACGATACATAGCACTGTTTGATATTGCTGACGAGATAATAAACAACCCCCAAGATTTTCCTGATAGATTGTGCTGTCAGCTGTTTGATAACCATGCATATGACACCGGGTATTTAAATTGGAAATGGGCAATGCCCATACCTTTTGATTATGTACCCTTTCAGTGGCATCCAAGAAGTCCTTATTCAAACCCTGAATGGCTAGCTTCAGATTTAATAATGAACCTGCCTCATATTCACGACACGCCGGAAGACCAAGTTAATTTAAGTCCGACTGAGGCAGAGTTTAATACATGGAAAGAGGCATTCAAGGATTTTCAGTGGCAACTAGAAATACCGGTTCAAAGCAATGTGCTAATTGGGGATGAGAAAGAGGCATACTTTGATTTTATGGGTCGGAATGTTCGCTGGATAAATGGTAACGCATTCATGCAACCAATAATTGTCGTGCCAAGTAATGATGAAGAATGTAATGACGCAATTGAGATTGCGCGTAAGTTCCTGAGTTTATTGAATGTTAATCTTGATGTACAGCTTTCCGAACGATTAATTAGTATTCAACATCCAAGGTATGTTCCAGTTTTTCGCGATAGAAGAATGCCCACTTTTAGGGGAGTTACCCCAGACTATGCGTTGCCGCAAGAAGATTTTGAAAAATATAGTTTGGAGAAATGGGCAGCACTCGCCTTTAATCGTGAGGCATCAAGCGCGAGCAGTATCATGTACACTTTTCTGAATTACTACAAAATCATTGAACTCAACAAAGATGAAAATCAAACGAAAAACTGGATTAGAGAAAACCTTAATGATATTGGAGAGATTTCAGCTTCCGATTGGTTCAAACAACTAAAAAACGAAGAGAAAGACATCGCTGATTACATTTATCGTAAAGGGAGGGTTGCAATAGCACATGCTAACTATAATTTTGGTAGCAGCGAGCGTCAGATACATAATCCAGATGACCCAAAGGATTACAAAATTACGCAGCAATTACTGCCTATCGTAAGACATCTTGCAAAAAAACGATTGGAAGAATTAAATTAACAACTTTTATTGTAACTACCTCTGTTATAGGTACTCCGCTGTATAAGTACCCAATTTTTGGGGGTGAGTTGACCAACGCTTTTTTGTGCAGCAAATATTAATTGATAGCTGAGCGAACTATGCTTATTCGTTCGGGTACTGGAACTGCTGGCAAATGTATAACATTTATTCCTGAGTTGTCATAAGCTTCAGCTAAGAAATCATGCGTTCTTTGTGCTTCTTCTGCGGTCTCTCGGCGTATATCCGTTGCAGTATATGTACCGACAGGCTCACAGAATAAAGCAAATGAATACCTTGCTACTTTGATACGCCTTTCAACTTCAGGTATGTAATCCTCAAAGCCGTTTAATCTGCAATAAGCTATTGTGTCAATTAGGCTGCGGTCTTGGAAGACTAAATCAGTACCTTCAGGAATACCAGCCTCTAGGACAACTGACTCATCAGCAACCTCTGGTCCGAACTTAGAATAATCTAACCACGGTACATTTGGTGTGTAAGTTGGGTCTTCTGTTTGTTTGGCTAACTCGCGTGTTATCACCCTTTCAGCTGGCTCTGCGACAAAGTATGCGGCGTCAAACTCAGCACTCAGTGCTTCTAGCAAAGTGGTTTTGCCGGAATGTGGTCCGCCTGAGATAGGTATTTTTCGCATTAACGACCGTAAATCCTAGCGAGTGGTTGTAGATTTTTCCAATGGTATGTTGGGACTGGACCATGGGCGTCTAATGGCTGGTCGTTAACTAGAGCGGTCTTCATACCCAGCGCCCGACCAGCACCAACATCGTCTATTTGCAGGTCACCCACATACAACGCACGGTTCGGGTGGACAATACCTAGTTTTTCAAGAGCCATAGCTATTGGTTGAGGATGCGGTTTGCGGCGTTCTGCATCGCCACGACCTACAATCACATCAAATAGACCGTCAAAACCATGATGGGTCAGTAGCCTGTCGCGTGACTTATTTCCGCGTGTAGTAACTAAGCCTGTAGCCTTGCCGCTGGTTTTTAATTTTTCAATAGTTGTCACAGCTTCATCTGCTGTGTAGAACATATGGTCAAAAGAACCGGAAACAGCATCGTTAGCTTCTTGGAACTCATCTTCCGTAATTTGCGCCTCAGGGAAACGGCGATTGTGTTCAGCTACCATCAATGCTCGCATTTCTGTGTAGTCACTACGATTTCCAAAGTCACGGATTTCTTCTTCTGTAAATTCTGAACGCAAGTCTGCAGCTACTGATGAAAGACGGGCAAACAGTTCATCTTTATCTCCGAAGTGGAGTGTTCCATCAAGGTCAAACAAGACTGCATCAACACTCCTGCCCTCATCAAGTACACCCTTGCGCAGTATGAGCTTTGCTGCATGCCATCCAATAACCGCTTCGCGAGCCTTTTCAGCAGCCACACCAACATAAGTATCGGGGGTAACTTCGGTAACTCTGTCTTTTAATTCGCCGTCTGGCAGAGCTTCATCAATTACTTCGCGTATACCTTCAACATCAAGCTTCTTACCTTGCGTGAGCCGAACTACCGTGTCGTATGCTTCTGGGTCGCCAGAGACACGACCCGCAGTTTGCACCAACTCGCTTAATACCTCAGCAGAACCATTTAGCGCACTTCTTGACCCTTCCTCATCAACTGCTAGTCTATCTAGCTGCACGGCAAAATAGTTATAGCCTGCAACGACACGCCCAATCATATCGCCGTATGCTCGTTGCCAACCGTGGTCTGATAAATCGCGTTCGTGACGGCTAGCAACGAGCCCTTCGGTTGCTCTGCTTGTTAGGGCGATAGCTTGTTCAAATAGTGCTTCAGCGTTTTCTAGTCTCCAAGGATTAATCTTGTGTGACATTGTTGATGAACCCTTTTCGCCGGCAACCAATCTTTGGGTCAGTTTGTTGCCGAGTATTTGCAACCAAACATTATCGGTTGCGTCTTTTCCGACTACTGCTAATCGTGAAACAACGCCAAGTAAATCAGTTACTGCTAGGTGGTCATTTCGTTGGTTCTCAACTGGTGCGTATTCAAAACCCTGGCTTTCTACAAAATCTTTTGAGTAGGCATCGTAGTCAAAGTCAGGAAACAGAACGCTCATAGGATTATGGTTGCCTACAGCACCACTGAATTTACCAGTTAGTCGCATTCCATCAAGCTCTTTCAGCACCTGCGTGATGTTAGAAAGTAGATAGCCGAATTGCTTGCCGGTAGTAGTAGGAGAGGCTTTTTGTGCGTGAGTGACTCCTAGTGTAGGTGTGTCTGCATAAATAGTTGCGAGATGCGCTAATCGGTCCGCTACTCGCCCCACAGAAGGTATAAGTACCTTGTCGGCAGCATCCCTCAACATGTAGTTAAAGGCTAGGTTATTAGTATCTTCAGAAGTCATGCCAAAGTGAACCCACTCTTTTAAGTGACCAAGACCAGTTTCATCAAGTAGATCACCCAAATAGACTTCAACTGCCTTCACATCATGTTCCAACGGTGGCTTACCTTTGTAGCCCAAATGGTCCAGACGAATAACTATACTTGGGTCAAATGTTTCTTGTGAGTACAAGCCTCTTAGGGTAGCTTTTTCATCTTCACTAATTTCAATATCAACTGGACCACGCTCCGCAAGGTTGATAAGTGCTTCAACTTCGGCTTGCGCCCTGTAGCGATGCAACGCCCCTTCGGAAGTAATATCATCAAGCTCCCAAGTAAATGGCTTCTCACGACCAGCTAAGGCTGTACCTTGCTGTAAACTCTCCATAACAAGCTGCTCTGGGTTGGGGTGTTGAGCAAGCGGGTCATAAGCTTCTGGCGGTTGATGATAATGTTCTAATACTTCGTGAGACATAATAAAATCCTTAATACATAATAGTTTGGTTTAATTATAAATACCTGATGCAGTAAACCAAAGCAGTAGCACTATTAATTAGTCCAATGACGGGGGGCAGGTCTCCTCTACCTCTGTTAAATTGCACTCCGCCGTATAAATGCCCAATTTTCGGGGCTGATTTTGACAAGCATTTTATGGCAAAAATAAGTAATACCTAATTTTTGGGAACGACTTTGAAAATGCGTTATAGTTAAAGCACAATATTAACAATCTATGTATTTCATGTAGCAGCCAACAACGGAGACAGGACCGTCAAAAAGCTGGGGCAGCACAATATATGAAATGTAAGTAATACGAGATACGAACTCGGCAAAAAACGGACTTACGAGCGTGGCTAACTATGCCATTATGTACTTTTGGTACTTATGGCTTGGGAGACGAACCGTGAGTACCGTTGCTCAAAACCAGACCAGTGTGGTCGGTAGCTTAGTAGAGCTAATAAAAGTATTGCAAGAAATAGACACTTCAGGTCCAAAAGCAGAAATTAACGAACAGTCCATTGACGACAATAACGGTGGGAGGATTATTCTGTAATCTAACGCTATAATTGCAATATGGATAGTGAACAGGAGCTTGATTTAAGAACGCTCAGGTATGTGATGTACCTGCGTAAATCTACAGAGGGTACGGAGCGCCAAGTCAGGTCAATACCTGACCAGGAGCGAGACTGTAAGGAACTGGCGCAACACTTAGGATTAAATGTTGTTGATGTCATTAAAGAAGAAAAATCAGCTAAAATCCCAGGCAAGCGAGACGATTTTAAAAACATGCTCAAACGCATAAGGGCTAAAGAATTTGACGCAATCATTGCTTGGCATCCTGACCGATTATCACGCAACAGTATTGAGAGCGGCAAAATATTACATATGCTGGATACGGATGTCATAAAGGATATCCGTTTTGTTTCTCATCAATTCTCAAATGATGCCAATGGCAAGATGCTTTTAGGCATGCTGTTTGTGTTTAGTAAACATTACTCAGATGATTTATCCACAAAGGTAACGCGCGGCGTTAGAGGTAACTTCCGTGATTATAAGTCCGGTGGTACACCAAAACACGGCTATGTTCGTGATAGCGAAGGCATCTACCGCAAAGATGGTGACAACTTTGCGATACTCCAAAAAGCGTGGCACATGAGAGCTAAGGGCATAAACCAGCAAGAGATTTGTGGCTACATGAATTCACAAGGATACCAAAAGTATGTAGCCAAACGCGGCGGTCATGTTACATGGATAATGACCGACAGTGTACTCAGCAATATTTTTAAGGAGACCTTTTATTTCGGTGAGCTGAACCAAGCCGGTCAAACGATTGATTTAGTGGCAGCGCCTGTTCCTTTTGAGCCGATGATTGACCGTGACTTATACTTTACGGTCCAGGAGCTAAGTAAGACCAGAAGGCGCACAAGCAAACTCAGCCGCAAACCTTTCTTGCCACTTCGTTACATGGTGTTTTGTGATGTATGCCAATTCCATCAGCCGATGCAAGTTGGTCATACGACAGGCAGGGACAAGATTTCTCGCTTAAACTATGCCTGTAAAAATAAGGCTTGTCCGCGAGAAAGAGGCTTTAAGAGCATCCGTGGCAAGTTAGTATTTAATGAGATTGATAAAGTTATAACAGAAAAACTAATCAAACTTCCGGATAGTGCATACGATGAGTATATTAAAGAGGTTAAATCACACAGCGATAGTGCAAAAACTAAGTTGCGTAGTGAACTTGCTAGGGCTAAGGCAACAAAAGTCGGTTACGAAAAACGGATTGCAGAATTGTCGCCAAGCTTAGCAATAGTCAAAAATGAGCGAGCCAAAGAAACGATTAATCAGCAAATTGCAGAGGCAGCACAGTTTATTCAAGAGCAAGAACAGCTGATTGAACGCACCGAAAAAAGTCTTGAGCGCAGTACATTACCAGCTATTGATAAGGAGTTATTCAAGGCTACTATCAAGGAAATGGCAGAAAAGCTTAAAGCAGCTGATGTGTTTCAAAAAGACATTATTGTTAGCAATTTGTTTTTGAAACTCTATTTTAACCAACAAAAAATGGCGCATTACTCCTTAAAAGAGCCGTTTGCGTCATTAGTTGCATTGAATGAATTCCAACATGGTGGGGGTGGTTGGAATTGAACCAACGACCAATCGGTTATGCGTACCACTACAACTTTCGTTGCCTCTTTCGAGTTTGCTGGTCTGGACTGTCTCTTCACCCATAAACATATGGGGCCTGCCATTCAGTCTCTACACCTTTCCTTCGTTTGAACGAACGGACTTGGCTCGGGATTACCACGGATTTACCAGAGGCTTCCCCGAATTTGACAAGATATACTTACCAGTTACCTGGTAAGCAGCCCTAAACAATCTAACATATCCATAGTAAACTAGGCGGAAAGTGTTCCAAGTGTAACTATTCAAAAAATCTTGCATCACTTGCTTTTCACCATCTAGGTGATAAAAAATTCCAGCTAAATGTTCGTTCACTATCAAACCGGAAAATTAATCTCATAAATGCAGATTTAGCAAAATGTATATTACTTTGTCATAACACTCACGCAGAGATTCACAATCCAGACAAGAACTTAGTTAAATTGTTGATTGAGCCGACTGCTCTAACCACTGAGCTACACCCCCAGATAAGTAAAAATTAAATACCTCGAAAAAATAGTATTCAAGTTTACTTATTTTCTTAAATTTTAATTAAATAACATTAAAATTTGTGTAGATTTTACTTTATAGCAACTTTTTCACATGCTATAACAGATTGAATTATAACAGATTTTGCATCCAGTATATAATGGTTAAGTATAATTATGATAAAAAAAGCAATTAATTTAGCAGTACACTTTTTTCGTCACTTAAGCGATGTTAAGTTTTTGGGGCAAACTATATTTATAATAATTGTGCTGTTAGTTAGTTATAGCACTGCTAAGGCTATTCAACTTAACTATGATGTTCAAAAAAGAGTTGCAGAGAAGCAAAAACAAAACGATGTACAAAAGCTAAAAAATGAAAATTTAAAATTAAAAATTAAATATTTAGAAACAGATGAGTTTTTAGAATTATCTGCACGACGTCAGCTAGGCAAGGCATTACCGGGTGAAACAGTGGTGATTATTCCAAAAGAAGTAGCTATGAGACATACCGTTGCTAGCACTATAAATACCGACGATGAAATTCAACAGAAATCGGATGAAAATAAACCAACTTATCAGAAAAACTTAGAAGCTTGGCGAAAATTTTTATTTAGGCATTAAAAACTTAAAAGAGTAATTGCAAAATCTTGTCTTGCAAGAGAAAAATTAATAAATAACCAAATAACAAAGCCAACATAAAGCTTACTATAGCTATGAAAATGGGGTTTAGTTTGAATTTCTGAGGCTTCTTTTTAGGCATTAATTTAATAATACCAAAAATTAAATAGCTTATGTTAAAAATGTATTAAAAAACCTCAACAGCTGTTGAGGCATATAAAAAATGGTTGCGGAGGCAGGACTCGAACCTGCGACCTCGTGGTTATGAGCCACGCGAGCTGCCGCTGCTCCACTCCGCGTTAAATACAACACTTATTTTAACAAACAGAGGTAGTTGTGTCAATATGAAAAACGCGGATTTTACTTATTACCAAATAGTAGTTATGCTAATGAGGGAAGTTATGCAGAAAGATCCAAAGAACCGCCATTGGAATGCCGATATTATAAGCATAAGGCATAAAAATCAGGGCAACACACCCCTTACGAACAGAGTTCGTAAACCAGTTGCAGATATTAGCGTGCCAAAAACTAAGCATATTCAGCAAGTTCGGCCAAAAGCTCAACTAGAAAAACCTCAACAGTCTATAATTCAAAAAAACCAGATAGATTTTAAGCCTAAATCTAAACAAATTACAAAACCTAAATCAAATAATCAGTTAGAAATAGTGGACGACTTAGTTTTAGAAGATGTTTCTAAAACAATGTATAAACCAAACAACTACAAGTATGCTCAAAAAATGGCAATGACAGAACATATTGCTGAATTTAGACGCCGTTCTTTATGGTGTATGTTGGCTCTGTTTATTGGCGGAATTATTGGCTACAAATATCAGGAACAAATTATTGTTTGGTTAGTTAAGCCACTTGGCCAACAACTATTTTACACAAGTCCAACAGGTGGATTTGATTTTTTAATTAAAATTTGTTTATTTTTTGGCTTTATCTTGGCAGTACCAGTTATTATCTATAACTTTTTTAAATATATTTCACCTGCAATTCCTGCACATATTACATATAGTTTTGTAAAAATTATAGTTGTTTCGATAATTTCTGCGCTTGCTGGAGTAGCTTTTGCTTATTTTGTAAGCCTGCCTGCCGCACTTCACTTTTTAAATAATTTTAGCAATCAACAGGTAACCTCTTTAATTAGTGCGCAAGAATACTTTAATTTTGTGATGCTTTATATGGCTGGATTTGCTTTATTGTTCCAGATGCCTCTGGTGTTTTCTTTTATAAATAAAGTAAAGCCACTGAAGCCAGCCAGATTATTCAAGCAACAACGAGTGGTAATTTTGGTGAGTTTTATAATTGCTGCAATTTTAACACCAACCCCAGATCCAATAAATCAAACACTTATGGCAGCACCAATAATTGCGTTGTATCAAACTTCTATTGGGGTAGTGTGGCGAGAAAACAAACGCAAAGGCAATAAAAAATTCAATAATACTCAACTTAGCTTTAGCTAAAAAATTTAACTAACTATCTTGATATGTTTTAGGTTTGGAGTATACTAAATATTATTAACTTAATAAGAGAGGGATAACTTTTTA
Source organism: uncultured Candidatus Saccharibacteria bacterium (assembly GCA_964603625.1). Taxonomy (GTDB): domain Bacteria; phylum Patescibacteriota; class Saccharimonadia; order Saccharimonadales; family JAGQNJ01; genus HK-STAS-PATE-36. Next base: position 3,843 of record CAZRVM010000015.1, on the reverse strand, counting down.
TGTTTGGATTAGGCGTACCAGAACTACTTATAATTTTACTTATTTTGATGCTTCTATTTGGAGCAAGTAGGTTGCCAAAACTATCTAAATCTATTGGCGAATCAGCAAGAGAACTTAGAAAAGGCTTGTCTGAAGACCCAAATAAAGACAAGAAAGAGAGCTAATTAAAAACTTCTTTGTAATAAAAGGGTTTTTAGAGTTAGAATATTGTTAACTAGCGAAATTCTACTTGCAACTTATGCTTTAATTTGGTATAATTAAACAAGTCTTAAAAAGACAAACAAAAAAATAAAATAAAAAGGATTTTAAAATGGCGATACAAGTCTCTGCGGGTTTGGCATACGAGCTAATACCTACTACAGATCAAACAATTTTAGATTTTGATGCAGAAATTGCAGACTAAAATAGTTAAGTAGCCACCCTAAAATTTAGGGTGGTTGTTTTTTAAGATTATTCAAATTTTGAATTTAAATGAATTTTTGGAAGGAGAATGCTCTAATCGCTGAGTGGTTTTAAACCAACTGGCTTTTGATGTTCGGCACTACCTGCGTAGTCAAAATCTATAGTTTTGCCAAGTATAAATGGTAGTAGGCCGTTTTTATTTAGCTTTACCTCCATTGAGCTTCTTAGTCTTTGCATAAGCTGATGTTTTTGCTCGACTGCTTCAGTAGAGGTGTTTTGTAGTATATTTTCTTTGGCAGTTTTTCCAGCATCTGTGTTTGGTTCGGTATCTTTAATATTTAATTTTTGGGCAATTGTGTGCATACTTTTTGCAATTGTTTCAAGGTCAAAAATTCCAGAAAGTCCAATGGTTAGAGCCTGATTATTAAAATCTGGAATACCTAAAGCTCCGGGCATTGAAAAGTTACTAAAAGTATTATTAATGGCAATTAAGGTACCGTCTGGGTCTGTATCTAATGAAGCTTGGGTAGCTGTACGGTAAAATTCGTAATGATTTTGTTCATCACCAGCAATTGGATTCATTATTTTTCGCCCGCTTGCAGGCAAGATCCAACCTTCAGTTTTATGGGCTTCATTGGTTAATAATTCTTGTAAAGATAAATAAGCAAAAGCAGACTGCAAAGAGGTGGGGTTAATTTCTGTGCCAGATCTAAGTTGGTTGGTGCGCCCTTTTTGATAGCTAGCATTAGAGATAAGGGATGTTTGCTCATCGCCAATCAAGCCACTAAGCAAAGCGTAATCACGCATCAAAACGCCGTGTGTATCTTCTTCGGCAGTCCATTCATTAGCAAAAAGCATCAAAGCTTCACTGCCCGCTACTTTACTATGAATTCGGCTGGTGTAATGAGGAAGATTATCTTCGGTTAGAAGATTTATTAAAAAAGAAGACATAATTATTGGTTTTATATCTATTCCGTAATCAATTTCAAAATCTTGTATATGTTGTTTAAAATCAGACCTTAAAATTGGACCATACTCAAGTGGGTCTGTGCTAGTTTGTGCAGATTTAGCAAGCACTTCAACGGGCGAAAAAGGTCTTTTAGTTGTGTCTTTATTAGAGCGGTCTTGAATTGAATCCATATGACTCTCGTAAGCAGAGCTAAGAATGGGTTCAATTTCTTTAAGCAAATCGGTGTCTTTCATATATGCATTATATAGCAAAAGCATAAAGAATTTTTGAAAAAGATTTTTAGGAGTTGGCCAAACTTAAGAAAAGTTAACTAAACCTAAGAGATGAGTTTAATAAAATATTTTTAGTGTTAAATGCTAGTTAGTTTTTGGTAAATTATGTTAGGGTATGGTAAAATTACCTCTGTTCTGCTTTATTTTGTAGGACTTATTATTATTTTGTCGGTGTAGCTCAGTTGGTTAGAGCGCAGGACTCATAAGCCTGAGGTCGTAGGTTCGATCCCCACCACCGACACCATTTTAATAACAAGCTTTTATCTGATAACCCACTTAACAAGTTCAGCATTGGCAAACCTTTTAGGATAATCAAAAGGCTTTTTAGCATCTAGATGATGCCGTAATGCGCGCCCTGTTGAGCCATGACTAACAACTAAAATATTTTTATAAGGCAAGGTTTTTAAATATTGAATAGCTTGTTCGGCTCTGGTCAATAAACTGCTGAGTTCCTCTGCATCTATTACGCCATCGTAATTTATATCTGGATGGTAGGGTTGAGCCTCCATTACGCCAAAACTTCGTTCAATAAATAGGGGGTTGATTTCTATTTTATTAATTGGGTAGTTAATTTCTTTAGCAATAATCTTTGCCGTGTCTAAGGCTCTTGATAATGGCGAGCTTATAATATGTTCAATTTTGACATCTTTTAATTTTTGGCCAGTTGCTTTTGCTTGAAGCTTACCTTTCTCGGCAAGTGGCGTGTCTGTAATACCAGCTATTTTGCCTTCTATGTTTAGTTGGCTTAATCCGTGTCGTACAAAATAAAGTTGTGCCATAACAATGTACTATAATATCACAGATGCAGAGTGAAGATATAAAACCGGGAAGATATGTGGTAGCCGTTTCTGGTGGTGTAGACTCGGTAGTTTTGTTACATATGCTTACTATTCAGCCAAAATTAGAATTAATTGTGGCACATTTTGACCATGGCATTAGAGATGATTCGGCTAAAGATAGGTTGTTTGTCCAAAATTTAGCTAAAAAGTATAAGTTGAAATTTGAATATGCCAATGGTAAGTTGGGTAAAAAAGCGAGCGAGCTACAAGCCAGAAAGGCTAGGTATAGTTTTTTAAATCAGGTTGCTAAAGAAAATGATTGCAGGGCAATTATTACAGCACATCACCAAGATGATGTACTTGAAACGGTAATTATGAATTTATTAAGAGGTACTGGCCGTAAGGGTTTGAGCTCTTTAAAAAGTAGCAAAGAAATTATCAGACCATTATTGAGCTTTTCAAAACTACAAATTATTGACTATGCAAGGGTTAATAAACTCAAATGGCGAGAAGATTCTACTAATTCTGATACTAAATACTTCAGAAATTGGGTAAGACTTAAAATTGTACCAAAATTAACTGCAAATCAGAGGCAAAAAATCTTACAGTCTGAGGCTAGAATGCTAAAAGTTAATTACGAAGTAGATAATATTTTAGATAAATTTATAAATGAAACTAAGTTATTAGATAGGCAAACAATAATAATGCTTCCGCATAAATTAGCTAAAGAATTGATTGCGCATTGGCTAAGAAAGAATTTAATTGCTGATTTTGATAGTTTTTTGATTGAAAAAATTGTTATTGATTCTAAAACTTTTGCAAACGGCAAAAAAACTTCTGTAAAAAAAGGAGTTGATATACTTTTTACAAAAACTCACCTATTGCTTATTCGTAAAAATCAAAAGAATTAGTATTAATTTATAGATAAATTGTAGCCAGCGAAGGCTTAACCCTGTATAATGCTTGCTAGTAATGGATAAAAAACCTTTTAAACGAAGTGGTAATCGTAAAGATTATAGTCAAAACAAGGGCTTTAAAAGTGCAGGCTTTGTAGCTCTAATAATATTGATGGGCTTAATTACTTTTGCAGCCTTTAATCAACCAAGCAAACTTAAAGAAGTGCCATTTTCTGAAGTTATTTCTCAGGCTAATAATGGAGAAATATCATACATTACGGTTACTGGTAACGAACTAGAAGTAACTAAAAAAGGTGAAGACAAAGCTACAATTACCTCAAGAAAAGAGCCAGGTTCTAGTATTTATGAACAAGGGCTAGAACAGGGTAAAACTACAGTAAATATCAAGCCTGAATCTACCAGTGGAAGCACTTGGGCAAATTTGGGAATGAGTTTAATACCTGTAATTATTATTACGGCTGTGCTGTTCTTTATGCTTAGGAGCGCGCAAGGTCAGGGTAATC
>CAZRVM010000014.1:15960-18957 GCA_964603625.1 uncultured Candidatus Saccharibacteria bacterium | reverse complement strand
ATAACTGGCGATTTAAGTTTAAGCTCTGGAATGACTTTTGAGCAAGAAATTGACGGTGCAACAGCTGGCACGCAGTACGATCAAACCGTAGTTACTGGTAATGTAGCTTTAGGCAATGCAACTTTGTTGATTGATCCTAGCTATAACCCTACTGCTGGTACTGTCTTTACAATTGTTAAAGCGGACGGCAATATTACTGGCACATTTGCAGGTCTTGCCGATGGTAATAGCGTAACAGCTAACGGATTAACATTTAGAGTTAACTATACAAACAATGCAGTAACTTTAACATACTTAAGTGGTACAATTACTGGCTCTGGCACACCAAATACTGGTATTCAGAAAAATAATAATCTCCGAAATATAGTTGTAATAGCAAGCTTGTTTGTTCTTTCAGTTCTTGGCGTAATCTATAGTGAAAAGAAGAAAAAAGCCCACAAATAAATTAGTAATCTTACCTATTTTAATTGGTATTGGATTAATAGTTTATTCCCTGTTCACATACCTTGGCTGGCATAAAAACACAACTGGCCCCAGTCCAGAAATCACAGATAGTACTATTAATTACTCAGACCCAAATCCAAGTGAGATAAAACCAAAATGCGATGAATATAAAGTTCCAGCTGACAAACCGCGATTTATTAATATACCTAGTATCAATGCTTCTGGTTGCATAATAAAAGTTGGCACAGATCAAAATAAAGCCGTTGCCGCTCCGAATAGTATTTATTTGGCTGGCTGGTATACCGGAAGTGTCTTACCGGGTGATAAGGGTGTAAGTTTAATAGACGGGCATGTATCAGGGAAATACGCAGACGGAATATTTAAGAATATTCGAAAGTTAAAAAAGACAGATACGTTTCAAGTTGAGTTTGGTGATGGTTCAACAAGAAATTTTGAAGTAGTGAGTGTTAGTAGTTATTCTGTTGATGATACCAGCACACAGATGCTCAAGCAAAATGAAGAAGTTCAGAACCAATTAAATTTAATAACCTGCACGGGAAGTTTCAATAAAAATACCCAACAATATGATAAGCGGGTTATTGTAGTTTCAAAATTCATAAACTAAAAGCTCCTTTTTTTCGGAGCTTTTTAGTTAACCTAATTTTAATAGCGAGTAATTTAAAAAAATCTATTTCTTTTTCTGCTTGCTCGTGATTGCAATTTTTTTAGGTTTTGGTAGAGGTTCAACTGGAATTAATAGTTTTAAAACGCCATCTTCTAAACGAGCATCGATCTTATCCGTGTCTGCCCTTTTAGGCAAGGCAATTCTTCTGTAAAAGCTACTAGAGCTTTCTCTAACAACATATTGTTTAGATTTGTCTTCTTCTTTTTCGTGGCGTTCGGCACTAATAATTAAGTTGCCATTTTCAACCTCAATATTAACATCGTCTTGTTCGAAATTAGGCAAATGTGCTTCAACAACTAAGTTGTTATCTTTCATAAAAACATCGGTTGTTGGTATGTTAACACCTTTGATGGGCGAGACCCAATCGTCACCAAAAAACTGCTTTTGCAGTACAGATAGTTCTGCAAACGGATCCCATTTTGTTAGATTATTCATATGCAAACCTCCTTTTTAAATTATTTTATCGATTTGGAAGTTATCTAACCTCCATTAAAAGTATAGAAAATTAGCACTCGCGTGTCAAGAGTGCTAATTATATTAAGCTAACATTTTTAGTACATTTTCAGTATTTATACCATTTGTTAGATTTGTAAAACCTTTTGTTTTAAGCAACTGAATTGCTATTTTAGACCTACCTCCAGATCTGCAATAAAGAATAATTGGGGTATCTTTTGCTACACCGGCAAGCTTATTCTTTGAAAACAAAAGTTGGTTCAAAGGAATATTGATGGCCGATTTTATGTGCCCTGTTTTGTATTCGTTTGGCTCTCGCACATCTATAATTAAATGAGATTTTGTCATAGAATTATTGTAGCAATAATTGTTTTAGTTTTGCATATTTCTAAGTCATTAAGAGGATGTGTGGTATTATTTTATTAGAAAAGAAATACAAATATGGTTACAAATGATTCTCCACCAAGCCAACCTAACCCTAATTTAATTGATGATGAGTTAAGGCCTGAAACTGTTGCTGAAAGATTTGGGCTGGTGGATGGTGAATTTAGAGTTGAGCGTTCCGATGGCACCTTTGAAACTGGTTGGGTAGCAGAAGAAGAAATAAAAGCAAGAGTTAGAGTAACCGACAGAGAAAAAGAAGCCGACAAGATAGTCTCTGCGGTGATTATTGGTAGAGATTATACTGATGAATCTGGAGAAAAGTTTAGATTACAAAAAGTTGTATCAGTTGAGCAACTGCTAGGTTGGCAAGTGCCCTCTCATGAAAGTAATGCAGTAGAAATCAAAGATGATTCTTTGAGTCTCCAAGAGGAAGAACTTAAAAAACGATTAGAAATATTATTTGCGCCTCCAAGAATTGCAGGTGAAACTCAAGATTCTGCTACATCGCAACCAGAAGCTATAAATTATGACCATTTGTTTAGTAAAGATTATGTTAAGCCTGATTACTCGCATTTACAGGCTATACCAGGTGTGCCTGAAAAGAAGACTATTCATTTAAAACATGAAGATGTGGTTCAGGCAGGTTATGAGTTGCGTAAAATAAAGCACAATCCTGATATCAAAACAATGTTAGATCAACATAAAGGAGAGCTTTATAAAGATGAAGACTTAGTAGGCTTAGTTCGTAAAGATGCCCAATTAAGGTTAAAAATTGGAACCTATATAATAGATTTGTTAGATAGTCATAAGATTCCATATCTAGGAAGGCGAGTTATATTTGATGATATGAAAACTCCAAATCATACTAATTATGAGGAAATTGGTAAAATTCGTTCTAGAGAATATGTAGCTAAGTTAGTGTTGTCAATGCTAGATGGCACATTTGATATTGCAAAAAGTAATTCTGACCCAGTAGACGACGATTCTATCGGAGATGGGCTTGGCCAACATAGGTTTTCGGCGAGGAAAGT
>CAZRVM010000014.1:13668-15860 GCA_964603625.1 uncultured Candidatus Saccharibacteria bacterium | reverse complement strand
ACTATAAAATATAGCCCAGCAATCCCTCCAGCCGTTCCACGACTTGGTTTAAGAACGCTAATTAATAATGCTAAAGAGCCAAAAGCTAGTGCTATTAGCACTAAATTTATACTCGCTATAAAACTTATGAATAAATCTAAATTAAAAACAGAAACACTAAATCTGCCCAAGCTTAAGCCAACAATTACACTAAAACCTAGTGTGGTAATAATGATAAATAGGCTAATAAAATATTGGAAGATTATTTTACCTCTAGATATAGGCCTCGCAAGAATTAATTCAATTGTTTTAGACTCTTCTTCTCTGCTAAGTAGCGAAGAGCCGATTATGATTGCTAAAATACAAAAGATAATTGGCATAGTAAGAGAAAAAAATTCGGCATGGATAAAGCCAGCTGGTGTTGAGAAAAATTCGGCACTTCCAATTAAAGATTTGATTCCAGTATTTGTACTTTCAAGGGCTTTAGTAAAATCTGGATTATTGCCGATAGATTTATAAATCAGAGCGTAGAATAACGACATTGCTATTATGCCTAAACTCCAAAAGAAGCTAGATCGGCGCTTATCGAATAGAGTTTTAGCAATTAAATTATTAATTTTCATTTTTATTCTCCTGCGGTAAATAGTAATTTAAAAATATTTCCTCAAGATTAGTCTCTTGAAAGTTAATACTGATTACATCAAACTCAGCCAGTTTTTTAATTAATAAATTAATTGAGCCTTTTACGGTGAATTTAATGATATTGCTATCGGCTTTAATGACATTTACATTTTTAATGCCTTTGAATTTATCTTCTGGAACCGATTTTGCAAAGTGTACTTCAAGTTTATGAAGACCAATTTTATGCAAGTTATTTATATCTTCAACAGCAATTAACTGGCCATTTCTAATAAAGCCAGCCCTATTGGCAACCCTTTGCACTTCAAATATATTGTGTGACGAGAAGAAAATTGTTGTTCCTTTTTCTCGGGCAACTTGAATAAGTTTAAAGAATTCTTCTTGCATAATTGGGTCCAGGCCAGATGTGGGTTCATCCAATATTAATAATTTTGGTTGATGCATAAAAGCCTGGATTAAACCCAGTTTTTGTTTATTGCCCTTTGATAGATTTGATATTTTTTTGTTTAATTCTGCATCAAATTGTTTAGCTAGTTCTTCGACATTTTGCCAATCAAAGTTTTGATTAAAAGATCCCAAATAAGTTAATAATTGTTCGCCAGTTAAATTTTCATAAACCGTAAATTCGCCTGCTAAGTAACCAATTTGTTGCTTGATTTGTGTTGAGAATTTAACGCTATCAAGCCCAAAGATTTTTACATCACCACTAGAAGGGGCTAAAAAATTTAGAATAGTTTTTATGGTGGTAGATTTCCCTGCTCCGTTAGGCCCCAAAAAACCAAAAACTTCACCGGGCTCTAGATTCAAACTGATACTTTTAATTCCACGACTATTGCCATAATTTTTAGTGAGGTTGTTTATAACTAATGGCTTATTTAATTTAAGAGAGGGCATACTAAAATCATAACACTATTTGCAAATTGTTTGTTAAATTAAAGTATTAGGAGTATAAATCCTTAAAGTAAATACTACATCATTTATTATTTGTAATTGCAATTAAAAGGTATACAATAGCGTTATAAATGGAGGTTTAAGATGAAAAGATTAATATTATCAATTATTTTGATAGCTGGGTTGGTTTTTGGTTTAACTGCTCAAGTTAGCGCTTCTACGAATTTAATAATAAATAATTCTGCTGAAAACGGAACTAACACAACAGCTTCTGGTTGGTTACCAGAGAAGTGGGGTAATATTTCGCCAAGTTATTCTATAAAAACTAACGATGCTCAAGATGGCCAGCGATCTTTTTTTATAAATGTTAGTAAATTCACTTCCGGAGATGCAAAATGGTATCCAGATTCAGTATCTGTATCGGCTGGAGAAAAATTTGAGTTCAGTAATTGGTATAAAGCTAATGTTCAAACCGATATTGATATTGAATATCAATTAAATGATGGATCTTTTCAATATGGTTGGCTAGGCTCACCAGCTGTTAGTGCAAATTGGAAACAAAATAAAGGATCATTTGTTGTGCCTGCAAAGGCTGTTAAAATGCGAGTTTTTCAATCTATTAATAAAGTTGGATGGTTGCAGACAGATAACTACACTTTAACAAATATTGGCGAAGCTACTCC
>CAZRVM010000014.1:11583-13568 GCA_964603625.1 uncultured Candidatus Saccharibacteria bacterium | reverse complement strand
ACTCCACCAACAAATGGAGGTGCATTTTCTAGACCTCTTGTTTCTATAGAGTTTGATGACGGCTGGACAAGTGCATATAACTTAGGTTTGCCGTTAGTAGAATCTTATGGTTGGAAGCCTACAAATTATATTATTACTGAAACTCCAGGTTGGGAAGATTATATGACTACTGCTCAAATTAAAGACTGGAATCAGCGCGGAGACATTGGTAGCCATACTGTTACACATTCTAGTTTACCAAGTTTAAGTAATGCCAAAATTAATAATGAACTTAAAAATAGTAAGAGTTTTCTAGATAAATTGCTAGGCGAACCAACAAAATTACTAGCAACTCCATATTGTGAATCGAATGCAAAAGTTGTTAACAGAGCTAAGAAAATTTACAGTAGCTTAAGAAATTGCGCAGAAGATGTCAATACAAAAGCGAATTTTAACAAATATGATATTAAAAGTTTTATCGTATTAAATACGACGACAGATTCTGAAATAACCGCAATGTTAAATAAAGCAAAAGCAAATAATGGTTGGTTAGTATTAGTATGGCATGAGGTGGCTGGTGATAATAAAAATGCTTGGAGCGTTAGCCAAGCTACACTTAGGCGTCAACTAGATTTAGTTAAAGCATCTGGTATAGATGTTGTGCTAACTCAACAAGCTTTAAACGAATCTATTAAATAGTAACTTCAATTTGTTTATAAAACTTAAAATTGTAAAAGTTAAATAATACGACTTTATAGAATTTAAGCTTTTTAAAGTATAATTTAAGTTAAATGATATTAGCATTTTTGTGGTCATTTTTATCGGCCAGCTCACTAGTTTTAGGATCCATATTTGAATTAATTTTTAAACCCAAAAGGAAAACACTAGGATTAATTATGGCTTTTGGGGTTGGAGTATTGATTAGTGCGATTTCTTTTGAACTAGTTGATGAAGCATTTTCAAGTAGTCATAATTGGTTAATTGTAATTTTTGGCTTAATATTTGGATCTTTAGTTTTTGTTGCGCTAGATACAATAGTGTCTAAAAACGGAGGGCGTAATCATAAAAAACTAAATTCAAAATCCAAAAATTCAAACGGTATCTCAATTTTATTGGCCACAATTTTAGACGGGATTCCAGAATCAATAATAATTGGGTTAAGTTTAGCTTCTGGTGTGAGTGTATCGTATGTTATGGTAGTTGCAGTATTTTTATCAAACTTGCCTGAATCTATCGCATCCACAAGTGGCTTAAAAAGATATTGGTCTAGTGAGAAAATTGTGTGGTTTTGGTTGTTTATTGCTGTTATTTCTGGTTTGTTTTCTGTAATTGGATATGCAATTTATTCACAAGTTGGCACAAATGCCAGAGCCTTTATTTTAACATTTTCTGCCGGCGCACTGCTTACAATGCTCGCAAACAGTATGATACCTGAAGCTTATAAAGATAGTGGAAAATTTGCAGGAATTGTTACTACTCTTGGTTTTGGCTTGGCTTATATTTTGAGTATTTTACAATAATAAATTTTTGTGTCTTACTTAATTATAGTCTTGTTAAGGGTTGCGTATTTTTTAATTTCGGCAACATATTTACCAGGATTAATAATATTTTTAAGAATTAATTTCTCAGTATTATCAACAAATTCTAAGCAAATGCTTCCAGTATTTAAACTAGACAAAAGATGATTTTCTTTTGTGGTAACAGCCTTTATATTGTTGTAGCGATAATACTTTTTAGTTATTCCAAACCAACTTTTTTTAACTGTAATTAATGAGTCGGCAGTAATAAGGTAGCTAATATTAGTAATGTTCCGGTGCTCAATTATTACCCAAATTGTCCAAAAAATTAGCAAGCTTATCCAGAGTAGGTATATAATTATATTCTCAATTCGTGTACCCATCCCAATCAAATATTTAAAAATTAAAGTAATAGTTATTGCAAGAATCAATAAAATGATACCCCCAATAATTATTTTGGTCTGAATTCCAGCAGATGATTTTTTAATT
>CAZRVM010000014.1:0-11483 GCA_964603625.1 uncultured Candidatus Saccharibacteria bacterium | reverse complement strand
TATTTTTAGTTTGGTTTGTTCTCGAGGATTTTATTGATTTGTTCTTGAGTAAGTGGCGCCCAAGGAGAATTGCTGGCTTTTGATGTGGCTGCCGCTGGGCTCTCGCCTTTATTCCACCATTTTGCTTGGTAAGGAATATTTTCAAAGATAACTCGGTCATTAGCGTTATAAGCTTTATCGCCAGACCAATCTGGATAAATATTATTTGGCAATGTAGGTTGTTTAATTGGCTTTTCGCCCGGAAGAACCGGACCAATTAATTCCCAAGGCGTTTCCCAAGCTTGAAGTACGGGATTATCTGGCGTATCTCCTTGAGTCCACCATTTAGCTTGATAAACATTTTTACGCCAAACAACTTTAGTACCTTCTAAATAGGTACCGTCTGGTGCCCAAATTTGATATGGGCTCGTGGCTGGATCGTCTTTAATATTTTCTGGTTTTGCATCTGGCTCGTTAATTGTTTTCTGATTAGAACTTGTAGATATCTTGCCTTCAAAGCCAGTACTTAAAATCGAAGTAAATTCTAACTTTTGTTGGTTTACTCCACTGCATGAGTCTGATACCACAGTTAAATCTACATAGTTATCACCACATTTTAAATCACGATTAGCAGACCATAATGACATTCTGTTGATTCCATTTGCTTGTGTATACTTGCTAAATTTTTTAGCGTCTTCTAAACTAAAAATTTGCCCTTTTGTACTATTCTGGCCAATCATTGGCGTAGCGCCAATTTTATTCCAAATTGATTGACTGCTCAAATTAAGCCCAGCTAGTTTATAAAGAATTTGAATTTGACGATGAGAGTTTTCAAGAGCTTTAATTGAGCCATCGGCCATAGACATACCACTACTTAAGCTATTCCCGTACTCCATAGTCATTAAATTTACGCCCGCTAAATCTACATTATTTTGAAGCAACCATGTAATAGCGTTGGTGCCATCTTTGGTTAAGCCTTGCGGAGCTACTGGTAAAGTTACCCAAACAGCTAAATTTTTATTATTGGCTCGATATTCTTTTTGAAGTTCGGCAATTACTTGAGCTCTTCTTGAACTTGCATTTTGGTTAGTGAGTCCGTTTTGCTCAAGGTCTATATCTATGGTGTCTATTTTGTATCTATCAATAACTTGTTTATAAGCCGATTTTAATTTAGTTTTATCTGAGCAATTATTGGCCAGTTCATCATTTAGTAGCCCGCCAAATGAAATTGCTATTTCGCCATTTTGTTGTCTTAGCCGAGCAATTCGTCTATCTAAATCTAACGAGTCTTTTGCTTGATCTAGTGTGTAGCTACTCCCCCACGATGGCACACAAGGGTCGTTAGTGTGCGAAACTATAAAAGATAATACTACATTTTTAGCATTGGTTGATCCTAGTTGTTCAAATGCAAAACTTGGTTTTGCGGTAACATCAACATAACTTGCAAACCAAGATTTAACTGTGTCTGGTCTTGAAGTTTTTGTAACGATTTGTTTTTTGTTAGTGAATCCAATATAAACTAGACCAATAACAATTAGAAAGCCAAGTAGTGCTCGCCACGGTGAAAGTCGTTTATCATTAAAGCGACTCATTTTACATTAATCCTTTTTGGATAATTATTGGCAGTTATTTGATTTCTAGCAGATAGAGGAACAGTCTCTTGAGAATGGCCATGGTATAGAATTGCTTGCCAGTCTAATGCTGGTTGCTGATTTGGATTTTCAGTAGTAGTTATCTTAGGTTTTTTATCAACATACATCCAATTAGTTAGCCCTAGCCAAGTATCTATAATAATTGCACTAATTCCAATGTAGGCAATTATTGCCCAAGATGCAATAATCGCATTAAAGCCTGCAAAAATTGCATTACCCCAGTTTTGGGCATTATAATCTCGCCAGAAAGTCAGCACCGAATAAGCAACTATTAGTAATGGTGCAATGACATATAACATTGGTGAGGCAGTTCGATTTTTTACTTTAGGGGTTCTTGCAAATGCAATTTTTTTACCACTTAATGCTTGTTGTAAAGATTTTAAAACTCCAGCTAAGTTTACAGGTAGTAAAATTAAATTGAAACCATAAATTCTGAAAATATCTGTTCTTTTGTAACCACAATATTTTAAATCACTTGCTTGAGCTAAAAAGTACGGCAAAGCAGATAAAACTACAATCGGGCTTAATAAACGACTGTCATAAGGGTAAGCAAGTAAAAAGATTAACCCAAAACTAGACCAAGCAATCGAAGCCATGTAGTTTAACCTAATTAAAACTTCTGTTTTTGAAATATATTGTGAGTGTCGTTTGCGATCTTTAACAGTTGCCCACAACTTTGGTAATATTAATAATCCACCATTTGCCCATCTACGACGCTGAATCACTAAAGAGCCAAAATCTGGAGGAGTCGCACTATAACTTAGTCTTTCGGGGTAGTTAATTAAAGACCAGCCATGTTTTGCTAAGTCAACACTAGACTCGGTGTCTTCTATTACTGTTCTATCCTGAATATATCTTTTAATTTCAAACCCCCCTACCCATTCTGTCTCGGCTATATCTTCTAAAGCTTTTTTTCTAATAACTGCGTTGGCGCCTACCCAAAAGGTTGCATTATAGTGGCTCATTCCCTGGTGAAGTATGTGTTGAATATCGGTAGTGGCACTTGCTAAGCGTTCAATTCTAGTTCCTGCTCCTCTAAATGAAGAATATGGTGTTTGCGTAACGGCTACTTTTTCATTTCCGGGCTGTTCTAAAAAGTAGACTAGTCTTAAACAGTAGTCGCGAAGCAAAATTGAATCTGCGTCTAGAGTGAGTAAGTAGTCGCTATCTTCCACAATAAAATCGGCATCAGACTTATATTTAACTGGTAACAAAATTGGTCCGTCTGGGGTTTCTTGAGTTTTGTAACGCCCCCCCATCAACCCGATGTAGGAGTTTAAATTCATGGCTTTGTTGGCTTCGTGTGATAAACTTGCATATTTTTTGCGCTCAAATACTTCTATGTCAACATTAAATATCCAGTACAGTCTTTTGTAGAGTTGATGTACCCTTGCGGTTGGTAATTTTGCTTTTTCGCTAGCTGATGCGTAAAGAGCTTGGGCGGTTAAATTTAATTCTTTAGCAAGTTCTTCAAAGACCTGCTCTTTAAAAAACACATCTATATGATCATTGACTTTCTCGTTTTCCGCTAACTTGCGTAAGCCGGTAGATGCAAGTGTGTAAAGTTTTGCTAATTTATATATTTCTTCTGGTGGAATGCTAGATTTACTTGCAAACAATTTTTCAAAATCTAATAATGCGGTTTGAAATTTTTCTTTAGGGTTTTGCAGTGTGTTTAAAATATTTTGGACAAGTTGGCGCGTTTCATCTAATTTTGCTTTTACTTGAGGGTCAGATGGGTTGGGGTTGTCGTCTATTAAAAGAACTATTCTTTTTTTAGGGTACTCTTGCAAAGACGCGCTAAATAGGGTTTTACGAATAATTTCTGGTTCCTCAGCATAAGAAGGTATCAGAATAGTGATTGATGATTTATTACTTGCAAAGTGGTTATCTAGTTTTGCTCTGGGAACTCTTTTGTGTTTATAGAACCTTTGCAAAGCGCCAGCACGCATTATCAAATAAATAAGTGCCGAAAAAGTTAAAAAAGTAACAACCACTAAATAACTAACGGCCTGTAGGGTGAACTCATAATTTCCAGTGCCATCATAAAGGTGACGGAAAATAGTAGAGATAACATAAATAATCCATAGCAAGATAGTTGCAACAATAGCCAGCCGGCTCATAATTATTTTTAGAGTAGTAGGTTTTGAATGCACACTCGGCAAAGGATAGAGCCGATTTTCGGCTCCCCATTGCTTTCTTTTAGATAATTTATAATCTTTTCGACGACTCTTAGTAGTTTCCAAAATAATTCTCTCCGTAGTAAAAAATTAAAATTTGTATATTTTTTACAAACACAAAACAACTATTATAAGAAAAATAAGCAAAACTGTCAAGGTTAAAAAGAGTAGTTTTACGCTACTTATTTAAGTTTATTTAATTATTTATAAAGCTTAGTAAGTTTGTTAGATACCTAGAATTTGAGCTTTCTTGGCATCAAATTCAGCTTGAGTAAGTATGCCTTGGTCTAGCAAACTCTTCAGCTCAGTTAGTTGTGTAGTTAGGTTGTTGTTCTGTGGCTGAGCAGGTTTAGCGATTGGTGGAACTGGTTGAGTATTAGCAATTTTTTTGGATTTACGCGAATTGAGCGCTGCTCCCATTAGCATTCCTCGTCTTCTAGCGCTTCTATGTGATGGTGTTGGCAATGTGGACTCCTTTTATTTAAAGTATTTTAATTATATCAAATTTTTAAATTATCACTAAAGATAATTGACAACCATAAGTACTTATACTAGGATGAAGTTATGAATGAACCAAACATCCCTCAACAAAACAATCAACAAAATAAAGATGAAGTAGCTTTAAAAGAGCCACAAACTAATCAATCACCTAAGAACAAGCGTTTTTGGATGATTTCGGGAGTTGTGGTAGTAGTTGTGATGTTGGTAGTAACTGGAATTTATTTGGTGGCTAAGCCAAAAAAGAAGACTAATGTTGCGGTAAACAACAATACCACTAATGAAACAGCACAAGCTGAGCCAGAAAAATCTCAACAAGACCCTTTTGAGCAAAATCCTATAGATTGCAAACCTTATGATCAAAATCAGTGGTATCGTACTGATAGCACATTTGTGGTGGATCCAAAAACTCCCGACACAATGTATGTAAATGTTGAGTGGAAAGGGTTTTATAAATCTACTGATGGTGGGCAAAACTGGACTAAAAAAGTTAAAGGAATAGTTACAGATAATAAAGATAAAACAACTGGCGAAAATTGCTATACAGAATATCCAGTTGCCGTTATTGACCCAACAAATACTAACCGATTATTGCTTGCAACTTCTGGTGGTGGCGGTGGAACCATAAATGATATGAATATGCATGGTGGTGGTGTTTATGAATCTACCGATGGCGCAGAAAGCTGGCACCAAACCATTAATACTACAATGAACGGATATGTTACTCATGCTTTAGTGTTAGATCCTAAAAACCCTCAAACTTTTTATTATGGTACGGCGGCGTCTCCTGCTTCATACCGAGAGGCAGATCCTAATAAAATATGGGTAACTAAAGGTGTAATTTATAAAACTACCGACAACGGTAAAAACTGGGAAGAATTGCCCACTGGAATAATTAAAGATCTTAGGTTAGTGTTTATTGCAATTGACCCTCAAGATTCAAATAAAATTACAGCATCTGGAGTTGTAATGACTCACGCCCAAGAAGGACCAAACGGAATTGGCAAAGAACAAATTGGTGTGATTCAAAGTTTAGATGGAGGCAAAACCTGGAAAGCAATAGATAACCTACCAGAAGGATACAAAGCAACTTTAATGGCTGCGGCTTCAACTAAAAACGGTAATAATATGTTCAACATTTCTGCAGTAACTGGTGGCCAACAACAACCAAAAAGTTTTTACACTACAGACGGCGGACACAATTGGGTTCAATCTTCAAGGAATTTTGATTATATTACTTATGACCCATTTGATGAAACTGGCAAAACTATAATTGGCTACTCTTGGCAATGTGGTGGACCTTGTGTAAAGCAACTTTATAAAAGTGTAGACGCAGGTGCAACCTGGAAACCATTTGGCTCACTACCTTCAGAAATTAAGAATATGCAAGATCAAAAGACAATGATTAATAAAATAGTCTTTCATCCAACAGATAAAAACACTATGTTTATGACAGGTGCTAATGGCTATGTCTGGAAAACTACCGACGGAGGTTCTACTTGGCAAACCCTTCTTAGTGTGGATAAGCTCAAATAAATTATTCTTGTCGCTTTGTCTCTTCACGATCTTTCAGATATGACTGTAAATCTGAGTGGGATATCCTTCTATCGCGACCTACTTTGTGAAAAGGAATAATTCCTTCGTTAAGGAGGCGTTTAATTAAAAATGGTCGAGAAACACCCAGGGCGTTTGCGGCTTGTGTGCTTGTATAGAGAGGTTGGGGCAGATTAACCTCTGTTTTAGGAGGGACTTGGGTATAGCCAGATGTAGCCTGGGCTTGATCAGCACTTTGCGCTAACAACACAGTATCGCTGGCTTGTTCGGCTAACAACATTACAGCATGTGCGATATCAATAAACGGCTTCTGTGCGTATGCAACATCTTCAGCTACATCATGCGGAAGTAAACCTTCAGAATATTTCATAACAATAATAATAACACAAAAAAACAAAAAGTCAATCTTGGCTCCAGGGACTGGATTCGAACCAAGCGTATATACCACCTAAATTCTAGGCTCGCATAACTTTAACTTATCGGTTAATGATGTCAAATTAAATGAAAGTTCATGGTATTACGTGATGCGGAAGCCCTTTTTCAGGAAGAACCCGAGGGCCTTCTTGTTGGGGGATGCCACGGTGCAGTAAAGTTGTCGCGCGCCTGACTCCACGGCGAACCTCTCGGCGTAATCGAGCAACATGTTGCCGATACCGTAGGAGCCACGATAATCCGAGCTGACGATCAGCGGACTGATCTTCACCGTCTCCTGCTTCTTCTCCACAACATGGATGATGCCGACTGGCGTCGAGCCCACCTCAGCGATGAACATGTGCTGCGCAGCCGAGAAGTGCCCGACATAGTCGACGCCGCCCTGAATGTGCGTGTCGAAGATGCGTCGTGCGTGAGCGCGGTGGTCACCGCCATAGAACGGGCTGAGAGCTCGCTCCATGAGGTCGGAGACCCACTCGAAATCGCCATCAGCCGCTGGACGAATGATGACGCCTGCTGAGACCGATAATGCGGTCAAGGTACACCTCCATTTGAATGCTACGAATTTTATCGACGTAGCCTGGATAGGATTACAAAATTATAACATCATTAAGCTTTTATAGCAAAACAAACTCAATGCCTATAACACCGTAGCGCTCCTGGTCTTCTAGCGAGTAAAATTTGTCTATCTGGTTCAATAGCCAATCAGCGCTTTCTCCTCCGAATTTTGCAGGGTCATTATGGCTAAACAAGTCAGAGAACGTGCTGTAGCGGAGCAGGCCAATCACTTCTACCTTTATGGTTTCTGCAAAATTTTCTCGGTTTGTAAAAACAACTATGTCTCCAATTTGTATTGCTTGTCGCTTCTCATCAAATAACCGTGATTCAATCGTTTTTTTGCCAGATACTATTGCTTCGAATGGTTCGGTTGCCAATTTTAGTTCGTGTTCATTCATAATAATTATTCTATCGTTTATTCCATTAATTTTGTAGATAGGAGCTGATCATGGAAAGAGGTCACTATTTCGTTTGCATAGCAGTCCCATAAGTAACAGGTCACTTTCGAAACTAAGCATCAGAGGTGAATATGAAAGAACCACCGTCTTCGGCGTTTCCAACTTGGAATATCAGTTGTTAAGGCTGACAATCTTTCTTGCTTGGCCAAGGAGTGAATCGGGAGACCGGTCTTGGGAACAGATCATCGATTTTCACTGCTCGTTTATGGCTCCCCATACAGGTCACGCACCTTTCAACAGGGGTAAAATGGGACAAATGGGACACAAAACAGCTATATTCTGAAGTGTCTCATTATCATAGCCAAGGGAGGTATATTGTTACAAAAGTAACCAAACAATCCGAACAAAACCCGCACTTTAGTGACAAAGATATCAAACGTCTTGCTCAATATATGGATGTTTTGATTGAAATAGATATGAAACAAAAAGCCCTGTACCGTAGGTTAAAGAAAGGATCCACGGGATTTGCCATGCAAGGCGAAGGACGTAACTGCTCCCTGTGTGGTCGTGGTGTTCACGAAACCGATGGCTGGTATGACAAGTGCCTGTAGTAACTCTTTATGGTATTCATCCACTGGCCTTCCCCCGTAACCCATGTTTAGATCATTTAGACGCGAATCGGTTTTAACCTTCAGCGAGTGATCTTTGATAATGTACAGCACTCCTCATATTTCACTTAAAAATAACTTGGAGTCATCACTCGGGTTGCGTATAGACTACAATAAATTGCTATTTGGCGTCTGAGAGAGCATGCATTGAATAAGTTACCCAATGGTTATCTGTAAAAATTAGAATTGCGAGATGGGTTGGCGTAAATTCGGTCGCTGGGAGCTTAGATTGAGCTAAGATTTCATTTGCTTGATGTATGTTCGCACTATTTAAACCCATTGCAACGGTAGTGTGAGGGATGAAGTTGTCACCTTCAAATTTATCTGGCAAAACGCTGAATTTACTGAAAATCTCCAACAATCGAACATGTAACATTTCCACAGGATCAGGATCGTCCATTAATAAAACAAGTGAAGTCTTCCTAAAATCACACGTCATTCCATATTTGAGCGAGGGGCTACTATAGAAATCACTAAACTCATGTAGCATTTTATCAAGTTGCACGAGTAATTCCCTCGAGCTTACTTCGAAGGGTCGCTTTACGGTGATGTGCGGTGGTTGTCTCAAGCCCTGTTGGTTATCTAATACGTCGCTAACAGTTAATTCGACATCTCGAATAAGGTTATTCAGCGAGTCAGGAAGTAGAAGAGCAAAACCTATCTTATACTTCATATTCTCCCATTCTCGGATAATAAATCAGTCGCAACTAATCGCACATAATCAAGCATTTCTTGAAGATGATTTTTGTTTATTAGTGGATTCCCACTCATGAAACGAAGCGGGTAAATGATATCATTCTTGCTAAGGACACCGGCTGAGTCGGGTACACTAAATTGATGTAAGTGGTACACGCCTTCGCTAACAATCTCTTTATGTAGTAATTTGCTGAAATTATTTTGCATTTCAATTGACCAACCTTTAGTATCGGAGCCCGCGTACATGAATGCAACTGCGTTTATGTCGATCTCATTCAACAACACAAAATCATCATCCGCCTTTATAAGTTCAGCAAGATCGAGTGCACGTTGATGTCGTTCATCAATAAGTTGGGCAAATCCTTTTCGGCCCAAGTTCTTCATAGCAAACCATAGTTTTAAGGATGCCCATGGGCGGCTGCCTAAGAATGGGGTTACCTGGCCAAACGCAAACTGTTCTTGCATGATTAAGTCCGAAAGACTACTCACGCTGCGTAATTTTTGTGGTTTTCGAACAAGGAGTGCGCTGATGGTATAAGGGCTGTTCATGACTTTATGTGGATCAGTAGTGATGCTATCAAATAGCTCAATCCCTTTAAGTTTAGATTTGAGCTTTTCGCTGAAACCGAGTGAAAATCCATGACAAGCATCAGCGTGGAGCCAAATTGTCGAATCGATACCACGAACCGAGCCAGCAATTTTATCAAAGTAATCGACTGTCATAGTCCTGCTGTCACCTGCATATGCAACTACACACATAATTCGTCCTTTGTATTTCTTAACGGTTTTCCTTAATTCATCAAGATTGTACCTATAGTTCTCGGTTTCAACCTCGATTAATCGATTACCGCAACCAAGCCACATTTGTGCACTTTTAACACTATAGTGTCCGATACCCTTAGGTACGACAACATAAAAATCATCATTAATATCAACCCCGTCGAGCATCGTATGCGGTTTATGATTCTCTCGCGCCAACATAATACCAATTGTGTTACTTGTTGTGCCGCCACTCGTGATAATGCCTCCAACATCAAAAATATCTTTAACGCTTGATTCGTTATTGTATCCTACGACATCGCGAAGCCAGCGTATGACAGAAATTTCTGCGAATGTACCTGATGGGCTGCAGAAAGACTGATTAATTAGGTTTTGCTGTAGGAAATCGGCTGTGATGTTGCCTGCGATAGCGGCAATAGAATTCCCAGCATCAGGAAAGCCCATGAATTTAGGAGACGCGAAATTGTAACAATATGGCAGAAAACGTGTGTTAAACTCGGCCTGGACATCAGCAACCGACTTGCCTTCGAGAGGGATATCCTCAATAAACATTTGTGGATCCAGTTGGGTTATATCACCTTCTCGAACTTTGTCCTGAAGCTTAAACTGTATACCTGTCTGTATAGCTTTCTCAAAAGCCTCCTCGGCCTGAGTTTTCGTTGCGTCGCTTAAAAAATTATCATTGATGTTCATGAGTTAT
The DNA here is from genome assembly GCA_964603625.1 of uncultured Candidatus Saccharibacteria bacterium. Classification (GTDB taxonomy): domain Bacteria; phylum Patescibacteriota; class Saccharimonadia; order Saccharimonadales; family JAGQNJ01; genus HK-STAS-PATE-36. The sequence goes on along the minus strand of CAZRVM010000014.1, from coordinate 1,388 downwards.
CCTTGTCTTAGAGACTCTGTTAGGCGAATACAAGAATTATACATAATCCTTTGAGGATCGAAAGTTTCTGATTCCAGGTGTATCATCTCACCGCTAACACCAAAGGTTCCTTCTCTTACCAGTCGGTCGACTCCGTCACCAAGCACCTGGTGTAGATGACTTTCCACGGCGGGGAATTCAGTTTTATAACCCAGATACATTTCACCTTCTTCACCATTTTTGCCTTTAGCCAAAGCATCATAGAGGTCCTGGTGATCAAATTCTTGATTTCCTACCACACTTGCCGCAAGAAGGGTTGCTGAATTTTCCGCCAGCTCTTTAGTGCGATGATACTTATGAAGCATCTTTCCGATGGCGACATGTGGCGTGGTGAGCGCGTTAAGTGCGAGTACAGGCTCAGGCTCAAGCGTAAAAACCGAAGATAAAGAGACGGTTGCCAAAATTGGTGAGCCAGCTCGAGACGGTAAGTTTGAATTCACCGTTAAAAGCGTTACTTGTGGCAAGGCTTCGGTTGGTACAAACCAGTACCTAACTAAGACCGCACAGGGTCAGTACTGCTTGATGGATCTTACTATCAAGAATATCGGTAACGAGAAGCAGAGCTTACTTTCATCAGACCAAAAGCTCTTTAATGAATCTGGTCAGGAATACTCAGCTGATGACACGGCTACTATGTATAACTCAACCGACACAGCAAGTACCTGGTACAACGATATCAATCCAGGCAACAGTGTGAGCGGAGTAATCGTCTTCGACCTACCAAAAGACCAGACACCAGTGAGTGCGGAGCTACACGATAGCGCCTTCAGCAACGGTGTAAAAGTAAACCTATAATTAGGCTAGACTTACAGATCAGACAGCGGTACTGTTTGATGTACAGCCATGCTGGACGAAAATACTCAACCACTTAAATACTGCCTGTACGCTCGAAAGTCTTCCGAGTCTGACGAGCGTCAGGCAATGAGTATTGATTCACAATTAGCAGAAATGAGAGCCCTCGCCGAAAACGAGGGCTTAAATGTTGTCTGTGAATTACAAGAAAGTCACTCCGCCAAAGACTCAGGCAAGCGGCCAGTCTACAACCAACTGCTCGATGGCTTGGAGCATCAAGAGTACAATGCGATTTTAACATGGGCTCCAGATAGGTTGAGCAGGAATGCAGGAGACCTGGGCGCGGTTGTAGATCTCATGGATCAACACAAACTGCTACATATACGGACGTACTCACAAACATTCACGAATAACCCGAATGAGAAATTCCTGCTAATGATTCTCTGCTCTCAGGCAAAGCTCGAGAACGATAATAAGAGCGTCAATGTGAAGCGTGGCATTAGAACGAAGTGTGAGATGGGCTGGCGACCAGGCGTTGCCCCACTTGGCTATATAAA
>CAZRVM010000013.1:19166-21623 GCA_964603625.1 uncultured Candidatus Saccharibacteria bacterium | reverse complement strand
ATGCCTCCCTGTCACGGAGGAGATCGCCGGTTCGAATCCGGTCGAGCCCGCCAAAAAGTAAGTCATTTATTAATGGCTCTTTTTATTTAGGCTTTCTGTAAAACAAATTTCGTCTTTTTAATGGTTTTTTTGAGGTTTCTTAGTTTTAGGGCTCTCTTTGCTTGATTGCTCATCCCCATTATTTGGTTCTTCTGAAGGTAGATTTTGTGAAATTTCTTGAGTTAAGGTTGTTTTAGTATTACTCATAATTTCATCTAGCCTACTCTGTGGTACATAGCATCTAACAGATAAGCTATTAAATCCCTTATCTTCACCATTTAAAGTAGTTCTTGTAAAATAATTATTGGTGATACGAATTTCAATAGGCTCGCCGGCTAAATTCCCTATAAACACTTCTAAACCTGGCTTGCTACGCTCAGTATCTTCTTTTGCCTCTAAACCACTAATTAAGCATTAATTAACTGATCTGTTCTTTCTGGTACTTCTCCCCTAATAAAATATGGATCTGCAAACAAATCAACATCTTCTGCGGGTTCGCCTTGCTCAATCAATTTATCTCTATAGTCTGGCCTCAGAAAAAGTAAGGCCGAAATTGTTCTACCTTTTAATTCTTTTGATAATTCTTCTGCCTCTTGAATCTTAGAATCATTATCAATTCTACCCTCAACAACATGTGTAGATGACTCAAGTCCTGCTAGCTGATTTAGTAATCTGCGATTATAACCTTCTATTTTTTGATAATCGGCTTCAAGCTCAACAGCTTCTTGTTCATTGAGCTCATCAAGTTCTTTCCATAAGTCACTACTGCTTGGTTGTTCTTCTGCCATTAAATTCTCCTAATTTTAATTACTTTTAGATCTTTGGTTTTGATGAAAGGTGGAACCCAGAGCAAACACTACATTTATAAACACGGTTTGGTTTATGGCTTTTTTTAAGTAATTTGATTCTTTTCAAAGCCTCAACGGCGCTGACATCATTTTTATACCTAACTTTGCGCTTACAATTATTTCTTTCTGTATCACTTACCACACGACTATTTTATACTAATTTAAAAGCAAAACACAAAGCCCCCTAATTTACTGGGGGCTTATGGTCTTTTGTTGGTACTTGCTCTAACTAGTTAGAGTTTGAATTTCGGTTACCACCAAAATTTGGTTTGTCTTCACGAGGACGAGCCTCATTGACAATAATTTTTCGGCCACCAAAATCACTTTCATGAAGTGCTTGGATGGCTTTTTGAGCATCTTCGCTAGATTCAATTTCAACAAAACCAAAACCTCTTGATCGGTTTGTTTCTTTGTCTGTAATAACTTTAGCAGATACCACAGTTCCGTATGTTGCAAAGAGTTCTTCTAATTCTTGATCTGTAGTTGAGTATGGTAAACCACCTACATATAACTTACTTGCCATTAATTATTTTAATCTCCAAATTACTGCATACTTGCAATAACTTTGTGCTTTTTTGCACGATTAGTTTATATTCCGGTCGACCTCTCTATACTCACACACTACTTACAATGGCTCGTAAGAATCCCGTAACATTACCTTACACTAATATTTATTAAAAAGCTAGTTTTTTGGTGGTAAAGCTTCGTCTACCTGTAATTCTGGTAACGAAATATAAGTTCTTGTGGGAGTTTTCTCTTTTCTATCATTTATAAATTCATTAATATCTTTAAAGTTAAATGTAATATGAGCTACTTTTGCCTTGTTGGGCTCTGTTTGCTCTATCATTTTGTAAATTTCTAGTGCTGTACCAGTATTAACTAGATCAGAATGTTGGCCAGGTTGAAGCTTAAATATAGCATCAAGAGATTGCGGGTAAATATCACGGCTAGATTTATCTACCACAAATCCATAAACACCCCCATTATCTTTAGTAGTAACGTCATCTGAATACTTTTTAGCAACTTCGCTAAAATCTGCCCCAGCCTTTAACTCCGACAAAGCAGAGTTAGCCCTTTTGGTAGTATCAACATCTAATGCTTCTAGTACTTTTTTCTGCAAAAGTGTTTCTTTAGCATAACGCTTAAAGTCTGATCGAGACCAGCCAAAATATTCTTTCAAAACATCGTTTAACACTTCATCACTATTTCCTAGCCTTTCTTGTTGGCGTAGTAGAGTAATCTGATCTTCTGCCTCTGTATCACTCACGGTTATATTTTTTTCTTTGGCAATTTGCTTAATGTATGCCAAATTTATAACTTTATCTAGAGTTAACCGCTTGCGATCAATAAGTTGTTGCCGACCAAATTCAGTATTAAAGTCTAAGTTCTGCTTAGATTCATAATAATGTTGGTAACGCCTGAGTTCAAACAAATAATTTTCATAAGCAATAAATCGCCCCCCTTGCCTAGCAATTGGAAATGGAATAACCTGTGTTGCCTTATACAAAAAAGTTGATGTTGACTGAAATTTATATAATGCGAGTGTGCAATATGTAAAAAATGCTACTAA
>CAZRVM010000013.1:9134-19066 GCA_964603625.1 uncultured Candidatus Saccharibacteria bacterium | reverse complement strand
ATGTTGACTGAAATTTATATAATGCGAGTGTGCAATATGTAAAAAATGCTACTAATGAAACAACAACAATACTTACTGTAAGCACAACAATTTTGTGTTTAGAATGTTGAAGTGGGTAAATATATTTGCGAGCACTCGAAAGTACCTCCTCACGGTGCTCGGCTACTGTGCCGTTAGTAATTTGTGGTGCCGTCGGTAGTGGAACTACTTCTTGCTTTCTTTTCAGTTTTGGACGCTTAAACTTCTTTGTAAACTTCTTCATTTTTTTCCTTCTCTTCTATTTCGTTTACATTTACATTTTCTGTATCAATTCCAAGTGACCTTAAAATTTCTATAATTCTACCTAATACTTCAGCTGGATGATGAATTTCGTGGACTATTAAATCTCCCATATATGTTTGTATTACTATTGTACCAAATCCTAACAAAGTTGCTTGAATTCCTTTAACTTCATAACTAGTAGATTGTATTTTTTTCAGACCTAAATCTACAACCGATCGGTTAAAAAAACCTTTTTGAGATATTTGAATTAAGCGGTAATTAGTAACTATAAAAACGCTATACCACCACACCATCCAAGAAGGGATAAATAAAATTATTGCAAGAACAAATCCGCCAGCTAAACCACCATAAAAAAACGAAAACTCTGGTTTCACTAAAGCAGGCAAAGTGCCAAGTAGCAAAGCCAACATTGAAATTATCAACCCTTTACGCATAACTATTGGGTGTTTACGGAATAAAAATAGTACTTCTTCGTCTTCAAATTGCCCTGCAAAATCTTTTGTTAGCTTTTCAGCCTTTTTAGCCATAAGTATATTGTACAATACAAAAACTTTAGTGAAAAAATAATTACACTTTCTAAGCAATTGAATTGGCGCCCTGGGAGGGAGTCGAACCCCCAACCTCTTCCTTAGGACGGAATCGCTCTATCCATTGAGCTACCAGGGCTAGTAGGTACAATTATACTAGAGGTTTGACGCTGAGTCGACCTACCTCTAAGCAGGCCCGGAATTTCTTGATTGAAAACAAGTTTTCAACAGAAGATTCCTTTGCAAACCACAGACGGTTTTCACCCCAATCTACTCATTTAGGAGTGGAATCGCTCTATCCACTACAATATCCAAGACTAATAAACTCTAATATACAAAATTGTTTGTCTTTTAATTTTTTAAATTCAACTTAAAAAAACCTAGGCTTCGGTTAAGCTTTGGTGAACTGTCTTATAATCAAACAATTCATTATCATCAAACCACATAGCAATTTCATTCTTAGCTTCATCTATGGTACCTGAAGCATGAACAATATTTGCTGCACCCTTTTTCTGTAGAGATGCTCTGCCTAAGCTAAGGTGAGCATAGTCACCCCGAATAGTTCCAGGTGGTGAATCTTTTGGACCAGTTTTACCCACCATTTTACGCACAATCTCAACAGCGTGGCTTCCCTCTAAAACCATAGCTATAACTGGTGCACTTTGCATAAATTTTCGGGTTGCATCAACTATTATATTTCCAATCTCTTCTACGGTTTCACTATATTCAACGCCATATGCGTCCCAATCTTCTTTAGTTTTGCCACCAACTATCGGCACTAAATCATCTGGATAATGTCTTCTGAGTAATTCCATTTCTGGAACCATCATTTTCATCCCTACTATTTTTAAGCCTGCTCTTTCAAAGCGTGTGATAATCTCCCCAGCAATTGTTCTTTGAACTGTATCTGGTTTGAGAATAATTAATGTTCTTTCCATTTTGTAAGACTAACCTTTCTTATTAAACTTAAAATATTGTAACAAACATATTATGTTTGAGCTATAACTAAATGTCGTACAATATCAATATGGACTTCTCGAATGCAAAAGATAAATTTTTAGAATATTTAGAAATTGAACACGGCTTATCGCAAAAAACTATTTTAAACTACAACCATTACTTAACTCGAATTGAAGATTTTGGTGGAGAAATAGAAGTAACTGCAATAGACCAAGATTTTATAAGAAAATGGCGACTATGGCTTAACAGGCTTGGCACTAATACTAATGACCAATTACAAAAAAACACTTTAAATTATCACCTCATAGCACTAAGAAGTTTTTTAAAATGGTGCAGTAAGGTAGATATTAAAAGTTATTCTGCAGAGAAAATTGAACTGGCCAAAACCAGCCGAAAACAAGTATCATACTTAAACACAACAGAATTGAGTAATTTATTTGCTCAACCTGATACTTCTAAATTACAAGGGATTAGAGATCGAGCTATTTTAGAATTACTTTTTAGTAGTGGATTACGAGTTTCTGAACTAACTAATTTAAATATTGAACACATTAATTTATCAAAAGGTGAGTTTAGCGTTAGGGGCAAAGGCCAAAAAGACCGCCCAATTTTTATTAGCCCCAATGCTACGAAATGGCTCCAGCTTTACCTTTCTGCCAGAAAAGATTTAGCTACTCCCCTTTTTATTAGTTTAAGCAAAAATAAAAAACAATTAGATAATTCTGGAAATTTCAAGAGATTGAGCCCTAGGAGTATTCAGCGCTTGGTCGCAAATTATGCAAAACTGGCAGGAATTACCAAGCAAGTTACTCCCCACACACTAAGACACAGCTTTGCAACAGACTTACTGATGAACGGAGCTGACATTAGAAGTGTTCAGGCTTTACTAGGCCATAGTAACATTGCTACTACCCAAATCTATACTCATGTTACCGATCCTCATCTTAAAAAAGTCCATAAACAATTCCACTCTAAATGATGCAACTTCTTATATTGAAGTAGATTGAGTTGAATACTTACTTATTTAAATGCTCGCTAATTCTAAATGCTACACTTCACACGGATTTGTATGACCCACTACACTACTCTTAATTGGTATTCTAAGTTGATCCCTATATACAGAATCGGGCCAGCCATTATTATATTTAACGGTTAGCATAACATCAAAATATTTACAGTGAGTAAAATAATAACCCGGTGGGTCATCGGCATACTGATGGTTTAGTTCACCACCTAAATTACAACTCGCAAAGTTCGAATCTCCAGGCTGAAGCACAGTAGTACTTCCATCTCCCCAATCCCAAACACAACTAGCAATAGCTTCTGGAGGATTATAATATGAATTCATTACCCACCTGTTTAGCCGAAGAATGTCATTATTTTGACTAAAGTTTTCACCCGGCCATGGATTACTACATTCTGGGGTAGGATATAAGATACACTTATCTTGATTGAAACCAGCTCCACCTTTTCCGCCCCCGTTCTTCTTATTGCAGTTATCAACTGGGTCAATGGTTGCCCCTTTTACTTCCCAAAGTTTACAAATTGACTGGGAAGTAGAAAGTGCAGAGTCTGGGATAATACCCTCTAGCCCGGCAAGTTTTGTGGTTTCATTATTGCCAACTGGTAATCTAACTCTCACTCTTTGTAAAATATCGGTAGCTTTACCGGTTGCTTCTATTTCTACTTGGGCGCCTCTTAAATTAAGATCACTGCTCCCATTAAAAGCTCTTAGATTAAATTTTACATCTTTGTATAAAGGCTTTACCACTAAGTAATAATCTTTTCCACCACTTAAGTTATTAACATCTACATTACAATCATACTCTGCGTTCTTTAAACCAATATTTATTCCCCCATTGTTTACATTGCATTGTCCACTTACGAAAGCTCCTTGTGGGTCTCTAGTTTGATCAGCTCCAACAGAATAGTCAATATTTCCAACACTTCCACCTGCCCCACTATTTGGGGAAAGAAACATAGTATGAGCACTCTCTTTTAAGTCTTTTCTGGTTAACGGAGTTACTAGCTCACTAGCTGTATCTGGCGGGAAGCCCTTAAACAATGTAATTCTCAACATTGGAGCATCTAAAGTCTTAGGTAGTGAATAATTTCCAGTATCTTTGTACACATCTGGATTAGCATAATCATCGCCCTCCCAGCTTAACCGCAAAGAAGTAATTTCCTCACCGGTATGAATTGGAACTAAAAAAGAACCATTCTTATAACTAACTTGCTTATCATAATCTTTAACAGTATTTTGGTTTATGAGCACACAACTATATTTAATATTGTCTGTGTTTTCTAGATTATTCTTATAAGCAGACCCGCCTCCTAAACTATTAACTTTATCTATAAAACTATTATTACCAGTACATTCTTTGATATCTTCCGTTAAAGGATGATTTGCATCATTAATTGCCGAAAAAGCATCATTTATACCAGCTTCGGCCGCTGAAAAAGCTTGAGTATTCAATTGACGATTTAATGCTCGCCTCTGTTCGCGCCTTACTATATAGGCAAAACTGCTAACTACCAAAGTAACAATTATCATAATTACAATCGTTACCGTTACAGAAACTAAACCAGTTTGTCTTTTTATATGCTTGCTACTATTTATACTCATATAAAACTCTAATGCTTATATTGTACACTATAAGAATAAGTACAAGAAACTTATTTTTTTATGAGTAATATGTTTACTTATATATAAACTAAAATTTAAGTAAGAACAATTTTTATCAACAAGGGTTACTGTGGCCTGGAGTGCTACTTTTAATTGGTACTGCTAATGATTCTGAATAAGATGCAGGAGGATAACCGTTATTAAAGTAAATTGTTAATGTAGCTGTGTAGTATTTGCACTGAGTCCACCAGGAGTTTGCTGGAACCGGTGGATACGTATGATCAGTTGAATTGCCACTTTCACAGGCTTCGTTTGATGTAGTAGTGCCATCACCCCAATCCCATGTACAACCTGCAACAATACCCGGCGGGTTTGTAGATCTGTTATTTACTGTTCTATCTAATCTAGAAATTTCGTTTTCGCTGGTAAATGGCCAGCCCTCCCAAGTCCCTGAGCTACAATCTGGGTCAGATGGGTTTGTAGCACAAGTATTTTGAGAGAAACCAGAGTCTCCATTGCCACCACCTCCGCCTCCACCTCCTGGAGGAGTTGGTGTTGATACGCATCCATCACTCGCAGCAGTTCCATTAAATGACCATAATTTACAAATAGATTTAGTGGTAGATAGAGTTGCATCAGGTATTAAGCCCCCCTTACCATAAAGTTCTTGAAAATATAAGTTAGTCTTGGTGGGTACTCTTACTCTCACTCTCTTTAATACATCTGCTGCCTTGCCTGTTGCGTCAATTTCTACTTGGGCATTTAATAAATTTAATACCTTATTGGAATTATCAAAAGCAGATACACTAAAACTTGTGTCTTTATAGAGCGGTTTTACTACAAGAAAGTATTGATTACCTCCACCTATGCCAGTTATGTCTACATTACAATCATATGCAGCGGGCTTAGTAAAAGCTGAATTATTGCCATTAGCACTATTGCATTCCCCACTCACGAAAGCTCCTTGGAGTTCCCTTTTTTGGTCACTTCCTGTAGAATAGGCAATACTGCCAAAATTTGTTGGGGAGCTGTTAGATTTTGGATACAAAAACATAGTCTGAGCACTATTTTTCATGTCTTCCCTAGTAAATGTTGTTGCAGGGAGTGTAGCACTAGCTTTGAAAAGTACCGCTCTTAATATCGGTGCGTTTAAACTCTGAGGCAACTTAAAATCAGTAGGAACTGAGCTGTAATCATCGGGAGAGCTACTGCCTTCCCAGCTAATTCTTAAAGAATCTATATTTGTGCCCGAACCCGTATCTATTGGCACAACTAATGTACCGTCTTCTGTTTCTAAATCTTTTTTAAAATCTGGTAGATTGTGTTGATTGATTAACACACAACTATACTGCACATTATCTGAGACATCTTTATTATAATCTGGTGCTTTTTTCTTAAAACTACCAATACCAGTACAGCTATTTACATCCTCAGTCAAAACTCCTGCATTAATTGCTGACTGGGCATCTTTAATACCAGCTTCGGCTGCAGAAAGTGCCTGAGTATTAAGTTGATTATTTAGCGTACGGCTTTGTTCACGCCTCACTATCAACGCAAAACTACCTACAATTAATGTAACCAAAATCATAATCACAATAGTAACCGTAACAGAAATTAAGCCAGATTGTTGTTTGATTAACTGATTTTTACTCATTATGTACCCTCTTATGCTTAAAATTATACACTATTACTTCCTTTGATACACCATTGTATTATATCTAACCACAGAACACCATTGGCTTCCGGCAAGATTACCTTTGCAAGTAGTGTCTGCAAGATCAGCTGGGATATCTAATAAATCGCTTTCTCCATAAGCAATTACAACTTGTATGCTATACAGCCCTGCTGTTGAAACCCCGCCACCACTTATTTCTGATACTCTTATGTCCAAAACCCTCATATTATTACCTAGAATGTCTCTGTAAGTTGACGAGCCTAGAGCAGTATTATCTAAATCAGGACCATCAGGATCAGTAGGAACATAATTGTATTTAACAATTGCGTGGGTAATGTCTTTGCCCTGTTGTTGATTAATGGCAAATTTATAACGGGTGTCGCCAATGCTGATTATACTAGTCTTGGGATCTGGCGGCAGAGGTGTAGATGTAGTCTGGCCCACAGTACCGCCCTGAAATTGTATTTCTCTAGCTATAGCTTCGGTCAGGTTGCGACCAGCTGTTTGCGTCCTAGATAAAATAATACCTTTATAATAAAGCCGACTCATCTGAATAATTGCCACGCAAGCTCCAAGAATTATCATAGAAAAAACAGTACTTGCAATAAGTAGTTCAATAATTGTAAATGCTTTTTGATTATTTTTTAACTTTTTCATACTTCTATCACATACCTACCCACTAAGTTTATTTGTTCCGTAGCACCACCGCCAGACTTATCCCAGCTTACATTTACATTATAAATTAAGTATTTTTTTCCAGCTGATATATCGTCTAATTCTGTGGTAACTTTTATTTTATACAAACCTATAGAGCACACTGATTCAGCCGATGCTTTACTTGTCCCATCAGCAGGGTCAACACAAAAACCATCATCCCAAATTTTGCTTGAATCTAAACTTAATGGTGAAGCAGTGAACTGATCTTTATCTAATGGGTCTTCAACTCCAATAAAGGACCCTCTAGCATTTAATGTGCCCCCCGGCAGATTGCCATTTGCCAAAATTGCTAAAGTTTTAGCCTGATTTACGCGTTGATAAACAGCCTCTAACTGGCCTTGAGCCAGCATAGTGGCTTCACTGCGTTCTTGGGCGATTCTAGCCCCATTTAAACTACGCGTAGCAATTGAGTAACCACCTGTAATTACAACCATCAACACTGCTACGGCTATTAAGACCTCTACAATTGTATCGCCGTTATTTTTTAATTTTAATCGCATCCGTCTGCGTCCCAATCAGCTTTACTTACTATTCTTTGTTGAACATCTCCAGCATTGCCACCTAAGCCTAAATCTAATATTGCGTATTGGTCTGAAGTACCACTCTGAAGGCAAACTTTAATTGTAGCTGGTTTTACGCCTGTGCCACCTAGAGTTTGAATACTAGCACCAGCAAAATCACCATCAGGACTCACGCCAACATCACCATTAATAGGATACAAGTTTATCGGTAGAATTCCTTCGGGATCACCGGCTAGATTAATTGAAGACCCAAATTGCTGCAGATATGCAACACCCTCTACTTTATTTGAATCATCAATATAATATGCCTTTTTAATTTGCAAGCCATAACCAAGTTTATAAGTTTGAACAGCAACAGTATCACTTGAGTTAGGGCTTGCGTTTGACAAGCTATTTACGACATGCTCACCATTCAAATCAGTATATTTTCTAGAGCCAGCAACAGTAAAAATTTTAAGATCATCACACTCATTATTTCCAATATTACAATTCTTACTCCCAAACTTTACGGCTTGGCCTAAAAAAATACAATCTTGACTGGTTCCTTGACCTGTGGCTGTCGCTTCTGTAGTTATAGTAGGCAAACCACCCCCCGGTGGTGTGGCACAATTAATATTGCTAATCTCTGGGTAGTTGCCGTCGGCAACTTGAGTGGCAACATCTGTAAGCCTTACGCTTAACTCATTTACGGCTTTTGCAAACTGGGTGCGTGGAATCCGCCCCTGAAACAGCGCCAACATACTACCAAGTAAGGCAATAGTAACCGTAAGCACAATTATTGTTTCTAATATGGTAAACCCGCCCGATTTACGGTGCAGACCGCGATACATAACCAAATTATAGCATAAGCAGATTATTTAAATATACAAAAAAGTGTTTGCGTACCAATTTATAAGTTGTGTTCCAAATAAAAATGTAATGATGGTAGCCAGTATTAATAACGGCCCAAATGCAACTTTGGCAGTTAAGTTTAGTTTTTTTGTTAAAAGTAGTGGTACTGTTACCAATGTGCCAATGCAAGAAGCTAAGAAAATAATCATAACAACTTTGGTTATAGATCCAGCCAAAAGCCCTAGTGCAAAAGCCATTTTTACATCTCCCCCACCAATCCACCTACCGTCAGAAAAATAAATTAGCCCATAAAATATGCCGAAAAATACTATTCCGCTAAGTAGTCCGCTAAAAATCTTGTTTAAAAAATGACTACCTCCAGCCTCTATGGCTAATATAATCGCCAATAACAAACTACTGCCAGTTAGGGTTGCTACCATTTTATCTGGTAAAATAAGCCATTTTATATCATAAACTGTTAAAGCCACAAAAATCACCACACAAAATAGCCAAACCAATAACGCTAAAGTTCCGAGAGTATTAAAGCCGTATGGCCAATAGTTGTATGAAAGCGCAAACAAGCAAGCAGTCAGCAACTCTACAACTGGGTACTGAGCTGATATTGGCTTGTGGCAATAACGGCATTTGCCTTTTAACGCCAGCCAACTAATTACAGGCACTAGATCTTTTGCAGATAATTTATGTTTGCATTTTGGGCAAATTGAGCGCTCATTGCCCCACCATTTGCGTTTGGTGCGCACTCGCCAAACAAGCGCATTTACAAAACTCCCAAATATTAAACCCAAAACAAAAATAAATAGCATAAACATCATCATCTAACTAACATTATAAACTAATAAATACTCTATAAGGACGGACCTTGTAAATGAGTATTTTATGGTATAATAGTGTTTGCAAGTTCATATTTAAGCTCATCAAGAATTTTTTGACTGTCTTCGTAATCAGCTACAAATTCTGCATAATCATCTTTACTTTCAAACATATCCAGAACTCTTTTAGTGTTGATCCAATCAGCCGTTTTATTAGTTAGATAGTAATCTATGCTACTATACTTGCTACCCTTCCAAGGTTTTCTATTAAGGTGAATATACCGTGATACATGCTCAAGGTAGTTTTGTTTATCTATCATTGATGCCTTATAGCGAGACTCAAACAAAGAACCACTTGTTTCATATTTATGATTAAAGTAGTGGGAATAACTTACCAATACTCCTCTCATCAACAAAGACATAGCACCTTGCTCTTTTTGGTAAATTAAAAGATGGAAATGATTTTCCATAATGCAATATGCTAACAACTCAACTTTGTTATGTAGGTGTATATACGGTACGCCTAGTTTACTTAGTTGAGGTTCTTTTGATAAATATCGTTTGAACAGTTTAATAAAGTAATCGCAGTCTTGAGAGTCTTTGAATATTTTGTTTCTACTATGACCACGAGCATAAATATGGTAGTAGTTATCTGAAACATCTATTTTTAAAACATTGCGACTCGGCATACCACTGATGATAACCGAGCCTGATATATTATGCAATGTTTTTATCTTTTACAAGGTCCGTCCTTGTTTAAAGGTCCTTCCTTGTTTAAAACAATTATCTATAAAAATACAAAATAGAAATACGGCTAAGGATTCATGTGTTGCCCTAGCCGTATACACTATGCAATGTTTTTATCTTTTACAAGGTCCGTCCTTGTTTAAAAATTATCTATAAAAATTCAAAATAGAAATACGGCTAAGGATTCATGTGTTGCCCTAGCCGTATACACTATGC
>CAZRVM010000013.1:0-9034 GCA_964603625.1 uncultured Candidatus Saccharibacteria bacterium | reverse complement strand
AATGTTTTTATCTTTTACAAGGTCCGTCCTTGTTATCTTACATATCCATACATTGCATTTGTGCTGCTCCACCTGCGGTTTCTACAAAGTAAATAGCAACTACATTGCGCCTTGACACTTGTGAGGCTGTTGTTACCAATCCATTATTTTCACATTTAGCAAAATCTCTTACATAAACTGTATCGTTATTAGTAAAACCAGATGTATCAGTCAATGCTGTAGTTGGTCTTGCGCCCGGTAAATAACTTATGTTATCAACAGCATAAAATCCAAGCTTAACATTACCTGTAAAATTATTTCCATCTGTCGGTAAACTGCCAGCATTGTTATTAGAATACTCTTGAATTGCGCCCAATAGTGACGATACATCATTCCTGCGCTGGGTGTTACGAGAGTTTCGTTGAAGAGCTGGCACTGCCAAGAACACGATTAAGATAATTAAGCCAGCAATAGCAAGCACAATCAAGACTTCAATTATTGTAAAGCCTTCTTCTCTTTTAGTTTTATATTGGTTTAGCATAGTTATTTGCCCCCTCTTTAGCCTTTAAATTTGTTATACCCTAAATACTAATAATATTTTATGGATTTAAAAAATTTATAGATTTAATATTTCAAAGCTTTTTAGTGCTTATGATTAAGATATTAAGCTTTATTTTAAAATATTGCAAGCACTTTTACACAGTTTTAAACAATATTTGTTTGATTTACTAAGCCATATACAGGCAACAACACTGCTGCAACAATAGTAAAGGCTACAATACCTAGTAAGACCATTAAAATAGGCTCTATTATAGTAGAGATTGTTTTAATTTGGTTGTCTACTTCTTTTTCGTAATAATCGGCTGTTTTTGAAAGCATATCTTCTAGCGAACCAGACTGCTCGCCAATTTGGATCATATCTGGAACAAGGGTAGTAAAATTTGGGTCTCCCTTTAACGAATCTGATAAAGATTTACCACTTTTTACTTTTTCTGTAGCTTTATTTATAGAACGCCCAACATGTACATTATCTACCGCTTTGGCAACAATATCTAACATTTGAATAAGTGGCACACCACTAGCAACTAAGGTTGTGCCAGTTCTTGAAAATCGAGCCATATAAACTTTGGTAAATAAAGGCCCAAAAACTGGCATTTTGAGCTTGGCTTTATCTATAGCTTCTTTGCCACCCATTGTTCTTGCCCACTTGGTAGTAAAGAAAATACTCAAGAATAACACCAGTAAAACCACCCACCAATATTTTATGGTAAAGCGCGAAACGGCCAGTAATATTCTGGTTATAAGAGGTAAATTAGCGCCGGGCAAATCTGCATAGATTTTTTCTACCTGTGGCATAACCGTTACAATCATAAAACCAACTACTGCAACCATAACCACAATAACAATTGCCGGATACACCATTGCTCCCCGAATTTTGCTAATTAATTCGGCATCTTTTTCTTGTTGGTCGGCCAAGCGTTCTAGGGCTTTATCTAGTGTTCCAGATGCTTCACCAGCGGCAACTAAGTTTATAAAAACCTCATTAAATACTCGTGGATGCTTAGCTAGAGCTTGCGAAAATGAAGTACCAGCCTCTATATCTACCACTATTTTGCCAATAACAACTTGCAAAGCTTTATTTTGAGTTTGGCCAGACACATTTCGTAAAGATTGAACAATTGGTAAGCCTGCGTTAATTAGCGTAGACAGTTGGCGAGAAAACAATACTTTATCTTTAGTAGAAATTCTGTTGGTAAATCTGCTAAAAAAACCACCGCTAGATTCTATTGAAGGTTTAACATCTATTAAAACTAAACCTTGTTGTTTAACTATTGAAGCGGCTGATTGCAGACTGGCTGCTTGTACTTCGGCTTTAACTTTTTTACCAGTAGACGGCTCTCTGGCCTCGTATCTAAAAGATTGCATTTTGTTAGTTCCTCATTAACCTATCTAGCTCATCTAAATCTACCGCAAAATTACGAGCTTCATCATAAGTAATGGTACCCGCGTGAATTAAGCTTACCAATGTTTTATCCATAGATTGCATTCCAAATTCGGCACCTGTTTGAATTACTGCTTCTAATTGATGAGTTTTACCTTCTCTGATAATATTTCTAACCGCTGGGGTAGCCATAAGCACTTCGGCAGCTACCACTCGGCCACCGCCTATTGATGGAATTAACCGCTGGCAACAGATTGCCATTAAGATATTAGAAAGTTGGGCTCTAACTTGAGGCTGTTGATGAGGTGGAAAGACATCTATTATTCTATCTACACTCTGGGCAGCCGAATTAGTGTGCAGTGTAGCAAAAACCAAGTGACCAGTTTCGGCAATTGTGATGGCCGAAGCAATTGTTTCTAGATCTCGCATTTCACCAATTAAAACCACATCTGGATCTTCACGCAGTGTACTTCTTAGAGCGGCTGAAAATGAGTATGTGTCGTAGTGGACTTCTCTTTGAACAACCAAAGATTTTTTAGACCTATGCGTAAACTCAATTGGGTCCTCAATTGTAATAATATGGTCAGCTCTATCGGTGTTAATTTTATCTACCAAAGATGCTAGTGTTGTAGACTTTCCAGAACCAGTTGGGCCAGTTATTAAAACTAAGCCTCTAGGATATTGAGCAAACTTGTTCATTACTTGAGGCAAGCCAAGCTGTTCAACAGATAAAATTTCGTTTGGGATTAACCTTAAAGCAGACGCTAAATTTCCCCTTTCGTGAAACGCATTTACCCTGAATCGCCCTAAATCGCCAAACGCAAAGCTAAAATCAAACTCTTTATCTTTAAGCAGTATTTGCTTTTGATCTTCATCTAGCATTGCAAAAATTAAATTTTCAACAGCTTCTTCACTTAATGGTTGAGCCCCTGTAACTGGCGTTAAACTACCGTCTACCCTAAGCATTGGAGGCATACCAACTTGCAAATGTAAATCTGAAGCTTTTTTCTTAACGACTTCTTCTAGTAGTATTTCTATTCTTGGTTGTTCTTCCATATATTGCCCACCTTTTCCTTATTTTTAAGCACTATCTTCTGCTGCCACCCGATTAACTTCATCTAATGTAGTTAATCCGTCTAAAGCTTTTAGGTATCCATCTTGACGCATACTTATCATTCCTTGAGCTAATGCAACTTTTTGAATTTCATTGCTGGTTGATCGCTTTAAAATGAGCTGTTGAATTTCTGGTGATACATCAAAAACTTCATATAAACCCATTCTTCCTTTATAACCGCCAGGTGCAGAGGCAGAATCTTTGCCTTTGTATAAAGTATAAGCGTTTTGGGTAGCCATAGGCAAGTCTTTATGCCCAAGATCTTCACTAAATTTTTTAGCTTCTTCTGTTGTTTTGGGCAATAACCCCGCTAGCGTCTGCTTAATAGCCGATGTTTCTGCAGTGGTAGACTGATAAGACTCGGCGCCATCTGCTAATCGCCGAATCAACCTTTGACCAATAACTGTTCTAACTGTAGAAGCAATTAAAAATGGTTCGATTCCCATATCTAAAAGTCTGGGCAAAATACCTGATGCTGAATTTGTGTGAAGTGTGGAGAAAACTAAGTGCCCAGTTAAAGCTGCTTGAACGGCCAAAGTTGCTGTTTCTTTATCTCTAATTTCGCCCACCATAACAACATTTGGGTCTTGACGCAAAATAGACCTAAGCCCAGATGCAAAAGTTAGCCCAATATCTGCATTAACTTGAATTTGGTTAATACCTTGCATTTTATACTCAACTGGGTCTTCTAGGGTAACAATGTTAATATCATCGTTTTTAATTTCTTGAAGTAATGCATACATAGAAGTAGATTTTCCAGAACCAGTAGGCCCAGAAGTTAAAATCATTCCATTAGGATGTTCTAAAGCTTTACGAATAATTCTAAGAGCCCTTCCTTTATAGCCCATATCTTCTAGTTTTAGGCTCGTACCAGTTTTATCAAGTAACCTAATAACAACTTGCTCACCCCAAACAACTGGCGAGATAGCAATACGCAAATCAATATCTCGTTCGGCAATATTGATGGTAAACTGACCGTCTTGGGGGAGTCTGTGTTCGTCTATTTTTAAATTAGACAATATTTTAACCCTAGAAATTAGGGGCGGTTCTGTATTTTTAGGTAGCTTCATTACTTCTCTTAAAACACCATCTATTCGGCAACGAACCCTTAACTCATTTTCAAGTGGTTCTATATGAATATCACTAGCTCCGTTTAAAGCAGCGTATTCTAGTATGGCAGACAATACTTTACTAATTGGCGAATCTTTAGAAAGAGTTTTGATTGCTGGGTTTAAAACCGGGCTGTTTTTAGATGTATCTGAACTAAAATCTTTAAGCTCACTAGATAGATCTAAGCCACTCTTAGAGGATGATTGCGTAGGGTAAGCACTACTAATATTGGCATCTTCAGCAGTTACATACTGGCTAAGTATATGCCTTATTCCTGCCTCGCTGGCTGCAAAAACTTTTACAGGCCGACCAATTAAATTAGATAAATAATCTATTGCCTGTACATTGTCGTGATCTAGCATACCTATAACTAAACGATGCTTCATTTCACCCAGTGGTACTGCCATATAGCGCTCAGCAATATCTTTAGGCAATAAATCTAGAACCGTTTTATTAATTTTTGCATCAGATAAATTTACATATGGCATATTGCTAGCGTGGGCGATAGTTTTAGTTAAGAGTTCGTCAGAAATTTTGCTATGACCCGCTAGTAAAGTAAAGAAAGGTACATTTTCGGTTTTAGACCTTTGTTTGAGCTCATAAATAGCTGAACGAGTTATTAAACCCTGCTCTACTAAATCGTCCTCAACTTTTCTTTGAGTTTCTGTAGATAAGACACTCATCTTGACTTTTCCTAGCTAACAACCGCTAGAAAGGCTGTTGATTTTCCTGACCACCAATTTTTATCACTTCTGTAGGATCAATTGAATCACCATTAAAATATCTTGTATCTACTTCTGGTATATCTGCACTTATTGGGTCTACAACTTTTACATCTGCTTTCAAATCGGTAGGTTTAGTTATAAACATTCCAGAAACAAAATAAGAGATTATGGCCGAAATAACTGCCAATACAATTACTAATGCTAGATCTTTTTGTTTCATTTGCTAGACTTCTCCTTCTGCGATGATTTGCTCTTTGTTGAATTCTTATCTTTTTGAGTGACAGTTTCTTTCTTGATTGTTAAGCCTTTAGAACCCTGGTAATAAGACACCGCATCAATCCTAATTTGGTACTTTCCAGACGCACCGCCAGATATACCTAGCTTATTAGTTTTTATTGGCCTAATGGACTGTTGAGTTGCCATTAATAAATCTTTAGCTTGTGCAAAGTCGCCTACTTCAATAGAGAATGTAAAAGGAATTTCAACTAATTTGCTTTCTGTTAGCTTGTTTTGAGCGACTTCATCATCTGTACCAGTTATATTTTGAAGATTTAAACCCTTAGTACCAACAAGTTTTTTAATACTAGTAATAAATGCCGGGAAGTCATATTTACTTGGTAGGGCGTCTAGAACTATTTTTGCGTTATCGCCATCTCTATCACCCGTTCCCTGAGGGTTGCCATTAATAATATTACTAGGTTTACTTATAAAAACTGAATAATTAGACTGCAATTTAGTTATGTTATCTTTGTTTGTCTTTAACTGCTTTACCGCTTCTTTTTTCTTGGCAATAACTTTATCTTGAAAGCTTTTTTGAACCCATAAAGCTCTTGTAGCTACTAATGAAAATACTATTAAAAAAGCACCTACGGCTGTAATAGCTACAATGTTTGAGTTTGCTTTACTGATTAAATTCCTCTTACTTTTATTGGGGTTCATTGTGGTTGCTCCTCTGGTTTCTGTTCAAATAAATCAGTTGGTTTCTCGGTAATCGACCTAGTGGTAATCATATCTGGCACTACTAGCTGTACGGTTTTTTTATTATCAAAAATAATTGGGTTGAATTTAAATGTTAAGCCATAGTTAGATCTGCCATTATTTTTGGCGATTCCATAATTAGATAAAACTACATCTGAAAAAGCTTTATCGGTAGTTTCGCCTTCTTTGTAATTTGTAAACTTTAAAGTATCTACAAAACGGTTTGTTGTTTCAATTGAACCAACCGAACCATTTATAGTCATAGAATTTGTTGAAAAATCAACATTAACATCGGTTATTTTGGCATCTGCTGGCGTTAGCTGTACTAAATACCCAGTTATTCTATCTGTAGCTGGCTTAGCTTCATGTAAACCTGGCAAAGTTTTAAGCTGGTTTTGAATTGTTAATGCTTTATTTATATCTGGAACAGAATTGATTTCGCTAATTAATTTATCGGTATCTTTATCTAGGTCTTTAATATTATCTTTCTGGAAGAAATTTACCACCATAAACATCATTACAAAAACAAAAACTGCCAAGCCTGTTAAGAAAAAGGTACTTAGAGCTATTAAACGCCTGGTTTTCTTAGCTTTTACATATTCTAGTTTTACATCTGGTAATAAATTGAACTGTATCATTTATTCATTCCTCTCCGCCAAGCCAGAAGCTACGCTAAAATAAGGTGAGATTGCAGTTAAGTCAGCTTGCTGAGCATTTCCAAGATTAACATTCCTCCAAGCGTTGCCTATTTCTACATTTATGCCAGTCTTATTAGCGATGTAAGCTGGAAACTCTGGCACAACCGTAACAGCACCAGCTACAATAATTCTTTCGACATCTATTTGATAACGATTTTTAAAGAATTTAATAGATTTGTCTATTTCGCCCACCAAAATATCTACGGTTGTAATAACGGCGTTATAAATTTGGCCTTCTAGCTTATCTTTACTTAAACCAAATTTATAAACAAATTGGTGAGCTTGCTGTTGATCTAAATTTAAATTTTGAACCGCAGCCTTAACTAAAGCACTAGCACCAGTTGGAATAGATCTTGTTAAGCGAGGTGCGCCTTGTGCTACAACCACAATATCGGTGCTGTTCTCGCCTACATCTACCACTAGTTGTGGTGTTGTAGCGTCTGGAGCAATTAAAGCTCTCCCTAATGCAATATTATCTGGTTCAAAAGCAATAACATTAAGCCCAATCGACTCAAGTAAGTCTAGCCTTGCTTCAACAAATTCATTTGCCACACTAGTGAGTAGTACCTCAACCTTAGACTGATCTTTTGGCGAATCACCTATTAAAGCCCAGTCAATTTTTGACTCATCTACTGGTGTAGGAATGATACTATCGGCTTGTAATTTGATTGATCTGGCAAGTTCTGACTGGGAAAGCCTATCTACATCTATTAAAGTAGTGAAAACTTTTTGAGAAGGGATATTTACCACAACATTTTTACTGGTAACTTTGGTCTGAGTAATTAAATCTTTAATAACTTGAGCAACTTTAGCTTGATCTGGAGCCGAATCACTCATTACAACTTTAATATCTATTGGCACATAGCCAAATCTTACTAATTGTTTTACTGGCCCGCCCCCTCTTAGTTCTACTAATCTAACTGCTGAGGTGCCGATGTCCAGTCCGAAAAAATCTGAAACGCCGGTTAGTAAACTCATTACATTAAATTATAACATAAGCACTTACATTTATTGCAAGCAAATTATTTATAATACTGCTGGCAAACTAACCATAGAATCATAAGTTGTTGAACTTTGAATCTCGTTATTTGCTCTCGTTGTATTTATTAAACCCAAGTAAAAATCTGGAGTAAAGATAAACTTCTCTGCGATATTTCCTTCTGAGGAAGTTTCATTGGAAGTGGCTTTAGCATAGTCGCCAATTATTCGGTTTAGTTTTACCTCATCAGCAAGGAAAGCCCCGTGAATAGTTAAAGATTCACTCTTGCAATTACCAACTGGTGTATCAGTATTTCCACAGGTATTGATAACGCCCCCAAGACCACCATCTTCTAAAGCTACAAATAATCCGTCTACATCTGTAACATTATGATCTATATAGATATTTCCCGTTACTATTATTAAGTTAGTTTTAATATCGCTAATACTTGAGTAACTTGGATCACCTGTAGGGCTACTAGGTATATTTGTATTAATGTATAAGTTTCCTTTAATCAATAAAATATGATCATCTAATTCGTTCAAATTACCCGAGTAAAGTGTAAAATTTGAAGCATCCTTCCAGCTATCTATGCCCTTTGCAACAATGTCGTTTGCTAGAGACTTGTAGTCGCCCATACAGCCTTTGTAAGCTCCTTCGTCGTTACCTAGATTATCTGAATCTGTATTGCTAAATGTAAGTCCAGCATTTGGTTTGGGAATATCATCGGTTCCAGGAGAGCCACTATGCATACTAGCCGACATAAAGTGATCTATTATACCAGTAGCACTTGCGGCAAATTGTACGCCTGCTCCAGACCAACCAGAACCTGAATTAGAATTAAATGCTCGTATAGATTGCTTAACACCACTATTCACAATACAGCCAGAAGGATTAGCAAAGTTTCTACCTACTATTACATCATTACCGTAGGCTCTAAAGTAGGGTTTGGAGCTAAAGATAAAACAGTTTGCCGAACTACCATCTTTTTCGCTGAAACTACCGGAATCTGCTGCTCCACCAGTTATGCCAGATGCTGGTTCTACCCTTATAAATGCACAAACTTCGTCACCAGCATTTAAACTACCGGTAATATTGTACGGATAATTTTTAGTGCCATTACCTGCAATTTTTTCACTTGGTAATGTAGTACTAAACACATTACTTCCTTCTACTTTAACCCACATCGTAACAGTCACCCCTGATCCATCAGCTTTCTCGGATATACCACCCTCACTATTTTTAACACTAAAGTCTACGGTCTTACCATCTGACGATATTTCGTACTTAGCTTCTAGGTTATATTTTTGCGGGGGAATATAGCCAGGGCAAGTTGGGTCAGTAAGAGGGTTGCAAAATGAGCCAGGCGGAAGTGGACAAGTCGGGTCAGCAAGTGGATCGCAAGTTCCACCACCTGGGCAGGTTGGGTCAGTTGCCGGATTGCAAGTGGGGTCTCCACCACCTGGGCAGGTTGGATCAGTTGCCGGATTGCAAGTGGGGTCGCCACCA
>CAZRVM010000012.1:0-23345 GCA_964603625.1 uncultured Candidatus Saccharibacteria bacterium | reverse complement strand
TACCAACCTCATCTAACCCTACTATTACTGAAACCACTATAAATAACCAACATGCTCTAGTCCTAACCTATACCATCATAGACAATGGTGAACTAGACCTAGACCCTACCACAGGCACCATAAAAGACCCAGTCGGTCTAGCTGTATCTAACTCTACCTATGACCAATTAGCTAATACTGGAGATAACAACATCATCATCTACCTAAGCCTAGCTACTAGCTTAATAGTTATAGCCAGCTGGCTAACCATAGCTACAAGGAAGCGGAAGTTGCATTTTAGGGCTTATTAGTAGCAGTTAATAAACTTTAATTACTTGTTGGTACTAATAGATTACCTCTGTTATAATTGTTAATCTATGCAGAATAAAATTCGTAATTTTTGTATTATTGCTCATATTGATCATGGCAAATCTACTCTTGCCGATAGATTGCTAGAGCTTACTGGTACAGTCAAAAAACGCGATATGAAGGCTCAAATTTTAGATAGAATGGATTTGGAGCGAGAAAAAGGCATTACAATTAAACTTCAGCCTGTGAGAATGGAGTATAAAGATTACGAGCTAAACCTTATTGATACACCCGGTCATGTAGATTTTAGTTATGAAGTTTCTCGGAGTTTAGAGGCGTGCGAAGGAGCAATTTTGGTGGTAGATGCCACTCAGGGTATTCAAGCTCAGACACTAGCCAATGTTTATTTAGCTATTTCTGCTGATTTAACTATTATTCCGGTTTTAAATAAAATAGATTTGCCAGCATCTGATGTAAAAAAAGTGAGCGCAGAGGTAATTTCATTATTAGGATGTAAACCAGATGACATACTTCAGATTTCTGCCAAAACCGGCGAAGGAGTAGAAGCTGTGTTAGATAAAATTATTGAAACAGTGCCCGCCCCTAATGTTGTGCCCAACCAACCAACAAGAGCCTTGATATTCGATAGTTATTATGATGATTACAGAGGGGTGGTGCTTTATGTGCGGATTGTAGATGGTAAAATCAACAAATCTGATGAAATTACCATGATGGCAACTGAAGCTCACGGAATTGTACTTGAGGTGGGTGCATTAAAACCAAGTATGGAAGCTTTGCCTAAATTAGATACTGGTGAGATTGGCTACATAGTAACTAATTTAAAAAGTACCCGAGAAGCAAAAGTTGGCGATACAATTACCATAAGTAAATGGCCGGCAATTAATGCACTACCCGGCTATAAAGATGTGAAACCGTTTGTTTATGCTGGGTTTTTTCCAACTAGCAATGAATATTATGGCGCTTTAAAAGATGCTGTTGAAAAACTAGCACTTTCTGACTCAGCTTTGCAATATAGTCCAGAAAATTCACCAGTACTTGGTTTTGGTATGCGAATTGGTTTTTTAGGACTTTTACATATGGATATAATTAAGGAACGGCTTGAGCGAGAGTATAACATTAACTTAATAATTACGAATCCTTCAACCGATTATCACCTAGTTTTAACAACTGGGGAATCAACAAACATAAAATCGGCCTCAGATTTACCAGATATCGCAATGGTAGCAGAGATAAAAGAGCCCTGGATTAGTGGAGAGGTGGTATTGCCTCAAGCATTTGTTGGGGCGGTAATTCAACTTATTACAACTAAAAGAGGTGCTCAAAAAAACATAAGTTATGTTGATGAGCTGGCAGTTATTACCTTTGAAGCACCACTGGCTAACTTATTAACCGATTTTTATGACCAGCTTAAAACTACAACCAGTGGTTACGGCTCTTTTAATTATGAGCTTGCAGATTATCGCACTCAAGATTTGGTTAAATTAGATTTTTATGTGGCTGGCGATATGGTAGAGGCTTTATCCGTAATAGTTCACCGTTCGGAAGCTCAATCAATTGGGCGATCAGTAGTTGCTAAGCTTAAAGATGTTATTCCTCGTCAGCAATTTAAAGTGGCTTTGCAGGCAGGCATCGGAGGTAAATTTATTGCACGAGAAGATGTTAGTTCGTATCGTAAAGATGTAACTGCAAAATTATATGGTGGAGATGTAACTCGGCGTAAAAAATTGCTAGAAAAGCAAAAACGAGGCAAAGAACGGATGAAGCGATTTGGCAAGGTTGATATACCGGCCGAAGCTTTTACGGTTATGCTTAAACGAGATTGAACTTATTAAGATAGAAGTTTTGCACAATTACTAAATATAGTGTATCTTGCTTATGTATACTTTAGGTAATTATGGCTATTAAACGATCAATCAAACATCATCAAAAAAACATAAAGAAAACTAGAGTTAAATCAAGGTTAGTTTATTTACTGTTTATTTTTATTTTTGCAGTGGGCGGTGTTTACTTACTTTCTAGATCCAATGCAGAAGTTATACCGGTAAGTACTTGCGGAAAGCGAGTAGTTAATTATAACTACAAACGACCATTTGGAGATACCGCAATTAATACTCCTCTTTGTGAATTGCCGAAATGGTCTAGAAGTGATGATATGGTTAATCGATTAAGCGACAATGCTTATGCCAATGGTTATTTAGGTACAAAGGTAGTTAAACCAGGCACCAAACCTGTACCAATGACTAAATTAGACTTTAAGATGCAATTTGGTTTAGAAGAAGGTTCTGGTTTTGCGAATGATTATTCTATACCTGTTTATAAGGCATCTGATGCTACTCAACAAGTTAGAGTTAGGTTGAATAGTGCTTATGCGGTGGCAGGAACTAACATTGGTGGAGATGATTGGTTGAATAACTCTAGTTATGATTGGGGAAAAACAATACCATGGAATCCAAATTGGCGTCCTTCCGCAGGCAGTGATTCGCAGATGGTTATTATAGATGATGCAAAAGGTATAGAAATTGATCTTTGGGGAGTCTCTAGAACTGACATACCTAGTAGTCTTAATATTAGTGGTTGTTTAGGTGACATTAATAATATTTTATTTAGGGGTGGATATGATGCTAATGTTGATTTATGCGTGGCAACGGCTTATATAATTAAAACACCAGATAAAAAAATAGCAGATTATAGAACTTATGAAGGTAATCATCCACATTCAACTGGAGTTGGTTTACAAAGTTATGCTGGATTAGTAACGCCAGATGAAGTGCAAGCAGGTGAAATTAGGCACGCACTTAAATTTGCACCAACCAACACCATGTTTGGACCAGAATGTCCTCAAAATATAGATATTAATGACCCGGCAATTGGTGTTAGTTGTGGAGTAGCTTTGGCCCCTGCTGGTCAATTTGAAAAAATTGGTAATACAGATGGAATGGATTTCAATCCGGTATTAAACCCAGGTGGATTAGCTTTTTCATCTGGGAAAACTGCTGACGAAAGACGAGCAGGTACCGTACCAGAAGGAATGAGGTTCGGTTTAAACATTACCGATAGTGAAATAAATAACTGGTTAGATAGTCGTGGTTATACTGGCAGAAAACGAGAAACAGCTAGGATTTTTGCTGTTGCTATGCGAGATTATGGGTTGATTGTTACAGATAGTGGTGGTGGTGGCGCTATAATTCAAGCTCAAGGGGGAAGGAATACAGAAACGGCTCGAAATTGGCGTAATTTAGGAATTGATGGAGATGGTACTGATTTATTGTTTGGATTATTTACTAAAGACAAAATGTATGTTGCTGAACCCGCTACTAATACTTGTGGCAGTAATACTACTACAAGGTTTTGGTGTTTTGCTAAGAAAACAGGCTATCCAATAAAACTAATAAAAGAAGATGTGACTATAAATGGCGAAGACAAACCTGCAGTCAAAAATCAGTTACCAACAATTTCAATAACATCACCAAAATCAGAATCTACACTTACGGGCAATGTGGTAATAACTTCAAGTGTTTATGATTCAGATGGCTCAATTAGTAAAGTAGAGTTGCTTATAGATAATAAATTAGCTCAAACTAGCAAAACTAGCCCTTATTCTTTCACTCTAGATACTACAAAATTAACTAACTCATCACACTCAATGTCTATCAAGGCCTATGACAATAAAGGCGCAAGTAGTTTAAATAGTATAAATTTCAAAGTTAATAACATTACTAAGTCAACGGTTTCTGAAAATACGAACAATGATACTGTAAAGTCAAATACAGAGACTAATTCTAAATCACCTCCAAGAGAAGAAGATGTACCTAAAGCTAAACCAAAAATAAAAGTAGATTTAAATGATGATGGAAAAGTAGACTTTAGAGATTTTTGGGAAGTTTTTACTAATTTAGGTAATAAAGTCACAGCTTATAGTAAGGGCGATTGTAATGGTGATGGTAAGGTAAACATTTCTGATTTAATTATTGTAATGAGTGGCAATAATTAATTGCACTAGAATTTGTTTTTGGTTCTAGCTAGTAATTTTTGTATGATTTCTGATGTTACCTGTTGGCGAGTTTGGTTACCGTTTACAACAATTAAGAGTTTTTGTTGATTATAATATTTAATTACGGGTAATGTTTTAGTTTTAAATTCTTGCAAGCGAGTTTTTATTGACGCCTGGTTATCATCTTTACGAAAGCCTCTATCTTTGAGAAGGTTTGCTTTTTGCCATCTTTGGTAAACTAATTGCTCTGAAATATCTAAATAAATAACAGCTTTAATAGGGTGCTTAGCTTTAATGGCGGATTGCATAATGACTTTTTCTTCTCCGTGCCACCGCCCAAAAGAATTTAGTATTAATGGTTTGTTTTGGTATTTGGCTTGGTCCAAAAAAGGGAGTACTAAAGCTAAATATTCTTTTTGGGGTGCTAAAAGCCCAGATTTAATTTGTTGGTCAATTAAATTATTGTTGGCTTGTCGGATAATTTCACCACCACCAAGTACCGGACAATTAAGAAATTCCGCAAATTTTTTTGCTTGTGTATCTTTTCCAGAAAAAGGCCTCCCAAATATATTAATGGAGCCATAACCCAACCAACTATGAAGAAGTTTTGATTCAATCGGTCTAATATCCATATATAAATTATATAGTAAGTACATTATTTATTAAAAATTCAAGTGATATATATTTTTTGCGCAAAAGCTTAAGCTTATATATAATATACAAGTAATGGGGAGAGTAGTTTTTAATAAAAATAATTTTCTAAGATTTTTAAGTTTTACTTTATTGACTTTGCTAGTTTTTGCGCAAATAAGAGTAGCTGTATTTGCCGATTCTAATACTTGGGATTTTAGTACAGACACAGAATATAATTATGATAATTCTAAAGTTGAGTTTACTTCTGGCCAAGCTAAACTTAAACCTAGTGCAACAAGCCCTACTTGGTATAATAATTCTTGGGGATACCGTAAGCTGATTACAATTGACCATACAAAAGTTTCTGGCACACAAACTAGTTTTCCGGTACTTATTAGTTCAACTAGCACTGACTGGAAAGATGTTGCAAATGGTGGCTTTGTTGGAAAGTCTAATGGCTATGACATTTTGTTTACGGCTGATGATGGCACTACAAAATTAAATCATGAGATTGAAAAATATGTAAATACAACTGGCGAGCTAGTTGCGTGGGTGAATGTACCATCCTTGTCGTCTGTTACAGATACTACTTTATATATTTATTACGGAAATTCTCAAGCTTCAGATCAACAGAATACAACAAGTGTGTGGGATAGTAATTATAAAATGGTTCAACATGCCAAAGGTTCTGGGCAGATGAATGACAGTACTTCATTTGGCAATAGTGGCACAATAACTGGCGACCCGTTTGAAAGCTATTCAATTTCTAGTGTAAGTCCTCATACAACTTCTCATCAGGGAGTTGCCACAGACGGAACTAACTACTATACCTTTGATACAGATGCGATTACAAAATGGGACGCTTCTTGGGTGCAGACCAATCAATTATTAAATGCAAATCAATCAATAGGAGTTTATACCACAAATCACTTAAGCGACGGAGAATATTATAATGGAAAGTTATATGTGCCTGTAGAAAACTATGTTCATAAATGTGTTTCTTCAACAAATAACTATCTTGCAATATGGAATGCTTCAGATTTGAGTTTTGATACAAAAATTGATATTTCAGGTTTAGGTTTCAGCTCAGCAGGTTTAACTATAGACCCGAATGCTGGTGATAACGGCATTATTTACAATATTTCATACTGTGATGGCACAAAGATTTGGAAGTTAGATTTAGCAACTGGTGCATATCTTGGTGCAATTAATTTATCACAGACGATTTCAGACAGTCAGGGTATTACCATGAAAGATGGCTACTTTTATATTACAGATGATTTAAATGATGTAGTTTGGAAAGTAGATCAGAACGGAACGGTTCTGCATTCTGTATTGAGTTATCCGCATGTAGCTAGTGGTTCACTTGAAGGTTTAGACTACAATACTAACAACTTGTTGGTATTGGTTGATCAGGGAGTGTCAGATAGAAAAGTTTATACTTTTGAACACACAGGTCCTTCTAAAATCGGCACCGCACTAGATTTTAAAAAAAGCGAATCTATTAGTATTCCATATCAATTGCCAGATAGTGGAACTGTGAGTCTTTGGTATAACCCCAAAAACTACTTTTATAATTTCCATTCACTCTTAGATAATTCAGTGAGTGATAATGATTGGGAGTTATGGGTTGATAGCACCGGTTATGTAAATTTTAGAGTTAAGAATGGTGAAGTAGCAGTTAAGTATGATTTGGGTGATAATGCAACAAAAGTTGGCCTAGATACCTGGTTTAATATTGTGATTAAATGGCAAAAAGGTGGTAGTAAATATCTTTTAGTTAATGGAGTACAACGAGGTTCAAATTCTATATCTAGTACATGGGTTGACCCTGGTTCCAGCACATATATAGGTGGTGGTAATCCCGGAAACACTAAAGATAATGGATATTTTGATGAAATAAGATTTTCGGATGTTGTTAGGTCTAATAACTGGTTATTGACAGAATACAACAATCAGAGTTCTCCCAGCACTTTTTATACTATTGGCTCGCAATCAGGGCTTTCATACGATACATCCAATCCATCTGTTGAGACTATAAGCCCATTCTCGTTCTCGTCTGCTATGTCAAATTTTGTAGAGTCTGCTACAAAGAACGTTGGAGAAGTTAAATATCAGATTTCTAACGACTCCGGAGCAACTTGGTATTGGTATAATTCTGGATGGACTACAACTAGTAGTGGATACTCCGAAGCGACTACTGCTAGCATTATAAATTCAAATATATCTACATTTCCAGTTGGGAGTGGGCAGTTTGTATTCAAGGCATATTTGCATTCTGACGGCACTCAACTTGTCAAGATTGATTCCGTTAATGTAACTTACCAAAATGCTCATTCTATTACTGCATCTGCTGGGCTTAATGGGTCTATTAGTCCAAACGGTGCAAAATTAGTGAATAACGGAGATAGCCAAACTTATAGCATAACTCCAAATTCTGGTTATAAAATTGCCGGCGTAGTAGTTGATGGGTTGCCAGTTGGTGCGGTTAGTTCATATACTTTTAATAATGTAGTTACTGGACATACAATTTCTGCAAGCTTTGAATTATTGCCGGTTGACCCTGCACCTGAAAATGGTTCAGAAGACCAAAATCCGCAACAATCACCTAGTAGTACGAATCCAATGATTGCTAGTGTTATAACTATTTCACAGCCTAGTAGCAGTGATTCAGTAAACCAACCAGTAGTTAGCGAAGATAATTCAATTACAAAAATTAATAGCATAATTAACAAAAAAATAACTATGACTGCTAGTGGAGATTGTAGCAAAATAACCTCACTGGACTTCATCTCCCCCAGCGTCTTAGATAAACAAGACGATAACAGATTTAAGTACGAGCAAGGGATGGCTAGCTTTAAACTTAAATGTAAAAAAGCAGGTCAAGAAGCTCAAGTTAAATTTATATTAGATAAACAGTATGATACTTCAAATTGGACTTACAGAAAATACTTAAATAGTAGTCAGCAGTATGTAGATTTTAGTTCTAGTATTGATTATGGGCTGGAATATGTTAATGGTGAGAGTCGGACAACAGTTAGCTTTAGTATTAAAGATGGAA
This sequence comes from uncultured Candidatus Saccharibacteria bacterium, assembly GCA_964603625.1. Taxonomy (GTDB): domain Bacteria; phylum Patescibacteriota; class Saccharimonadia; order Saccharimonadales; family JAGQNJ01; genus HK-STAS-PATE-36. The sequence continues at coordinate 15,351 of CAZRVM010000012.1, read as the reverse complement.
GTGAATACGATGGTGATGGACTAAGTGATGGTGTAATAACTGACCCAGTAGGACCGGCAATTACTGATGCTAATTACAACCAGGATACTAATTTAAACACCGAGAAACCCGTAAATACTCAGCAAGAAAAAACTACTAGCACTAAAAATAATTCAACTTTAAAGACATTAGCTGTTTTGTTGGCTATTTTTGTTGTTATATATGCAATTGCTAAATCAAAAAAATCAAAATCAACAAAGAAAAATTAAAAATTTGACTTAATATTTTTGTTTACGGAGCCTAACTATAGTATGCAGATTTTTTTGAAGTGAAATTAATCAATAAAGCTGTACTTATCCACACTTTTTAAATTATATGTAAATATATTGTTTTTTTATTGATTTTAAAATTATATGAGAATAGTATGTAAATAAGTATAAGAATAAACACTATGGTATCAAAAAAGAAATCTTATCAAAAATCTGTTAAACCACAAGCAAAAATTACTAAAATGAAATTAGGTAGCAAACGAAGTATGATTATTTTCATAGTAATATTTGCCTTGATTGGAGTTTATATGTTGTATTTTGCTAATGCTGCCACAACTGGACGCTCTTATCCACTTCATACAGATATTGTAGCTACAACATTTTGGGTTGGTGAGACATTTCGTGATGCTCCGGATGGTGATCAGACTTGCTCGGCTTATGATGGAAAATGGGCTGAACATTGGGGAGCATTAGGTGATACGCTTGGCAATAGAAAAAGCACATCAGATTGTGGAAATGTACCATATGGAGGTTGTGATTCTTCAGCAAAAGAAGTGTCTGGCACAAAGCTCACATGTGGACCAGATAAAACTATAAGAAAAGCATCGAATAATTATCTACCAGATTGGGCAACTGAAAGTAAAATGCCAAGAGAGAATCATTTCTATTTAGATTTACCATATGACGACATAAATGTAGCAAAGGATGAAAGATGCAAAATAATACCATGGGCTAACGATCCTGGTTATAAAGGAAATTGTACAAATTCTAAATTTAGCTATATGAAAAATAGATGGGTAAAATTGACCAAAGGCGACAAAGTTTGCTATGGGCAAATTCAAGATGCGGGACCAGCAGATGATGAAAACCCTAAAGGTCAGTCTAGATCAAAAGGTAAACTTCTATACAGAGATGCACCTTATGTATTTGGTGTAGATGTGGATGGAAATAAATATAATGATGTTCGTCCTGATAATTTGAATTTTGGCCCCACATCAAAAGATGGAGCTGGTGTAGATGTTTCGCCAGCGCTTAATGGTTGTTTAGGTTTTAAGGATAGAGACGGTAATAGCGACCGCATTAATTGGCAATGGGTAGACGCGGTAGATGTTCCTAAAGATGGACCTTGGGCGGTAAAAGTTACAACATCGCAGGTTGATGGAGTTCCCTCAACAAATCAGGATTATATTAATTCATTAATGCCGGGTGGAGGCGCAATCATAACTCCCAAAAAAAATAATAACCCAACATTTAGTTCATTTAGTAGTCCGCAGAAAAATAAAACTATTAATAGTGCACAATCCGTCCAGCTTGACGCAGATGCAGTTGACTCAGATGGAGATATAACTGAAGTAGCGTTTTACCAAAATGGCGTAGTTGTAAACAGAGACACCACAAAACCATACAATTTCATAGTTCAATCACCTCCAGTGGGCAATAATAGTTATTGGGCTATTGCAACAGATAATGATGGCGGTACTGCTAAATCAAGTGGTATTGCAGTTACTGTGGCGCAAAAGGAAAATCCACCAAAAACCAATAAACCTCCAGAAGTCACACTTAAAAGTGATCAAAACGGCAAAACTATTAATTCTCCTGGAACTGTTAAATTAGATGCTAAAGCTTCTGATGAAGATGGCACGATTAAACAGGTAGTTTTTTACCGCGATGAAGAAGCTTTATTTACTGACACAACAAGCCCATATACTTATAATGATACCGGAGTAGTTTCTGGAACTCATAAGTACTTTGTTGTTGCCTCTGATAATGAAGGAGCGACTACGAAGTCTAGCCCTAGTCTAAGCGTAATAGTTAAAGGCTCTATTCCACAACCAAATGATACAACTTCGCCTACTCCAATTACGGGCTTAACAACATCGTTAAGTTTTGATTGGGGTTATAAATTAAATGTAAATTGGAATAAATCTACCGATAATAGCGGAAGTGTAAGTTATGTAATTGATTGGGCAGAATCATCTGGATCGGCAACAACAAACAATAATTTTTACAAGATTGGCATAAACTCAGTTAAACCTTATACAATCAAAGTACAAGCTGTAGACCCTAGTGGAAATAAATCAGCTGTAGTCCAAAATACAGTTACACCTAAGTGTTTCTTGATTTGGTGTTGGTTATAATTTATTTAGGTATCTTAATTTTAGTTAAATTTTAGCACTCTTGACCATAAAGTGCTAACAAGGTACAATATGGGCATAAATAAGGTACGCAATGACGGATAGGCAAGAGAAGATATTACAAGCAATAGTAGAGCAATACGCAGAGGTTGCTAGCCCTGTTGGATCTAGTTTGTTGGCTAGAGTGTTTAATGTATCTTCAGCAACTGTTAGAGCCGATATGGCAGAATTAGAGCGCTTAGGCTACATTACTCATCCGCATACCAGCGCAGGACGCATTCCAACAGATAAAGGTTACAGGTATTATGTTAATCACCTTAACTCAGTTGAAGATTCAGATAAGCAAAATCGTGCAGAAAAAGCTTTAAAAACTAGAGCCACACAAGGAGGTGTGCCTGAAAGAGTTATTAGAAATACGGTGGATACTCTGGTTGAGCTAACTCATAACTTAGGTTTAGCCACCATTGGTGATCAGCTTTATATGAGTGGTTTATCTAATTTATTTGGCCAACCTGAGTTTATGAATAGTGGGCAAGTTCGTGAAGTCGCCAGACTACTAGATAATTTAGAGCCTTGGCTTTATGAAGTCGCGCCAAATGAACCACTAAGTGTGTACATTGGTCAAGAAAATCCTATTGGCAGGAGCGCGGGTTGTACTTTAATTGTTAGCCGTTTTAGAAGTTCTTTTTCAGACAATAGTTACATTGGTGTTTTAGGACCAACTCGGCAAAGTTACCGCGATGTAATGACATTAGTTAGTAGAGCTGGCCAAACTTTAGAAGAAGTTATGTATTAATATTTTTAAATTGAGGGAGATTTTTAATGACTAAAAAGCAAAAAATAAGCATAGAAGAACTTGAACAACAAATTGCTGAATTAACAGAAGCACTAAAGCGGGAAAGAGCAGATGTTATAAATGTTAGGCGTAGGCACGACGAGCAAATGGCTGGCGTAAGAGAATTGGTTAAAGTTCAGGTGGTAGGTCAGTTACTGCCAATTATAGATAATTTTGAGAGAGCTCTAAAGCATGTACCAAAAGATTTTGAAGAAAACGATTATATTGATGGTATTCAAGGTATTGTAAAACAGTTTGAAAAATCTCTTAACGAACTTGGTGTAGAACGAATAAAAACGGTTGGTGAACACTTTAACCCAGAATTACACGAAGCTGTTGGCATGGAAGATGGAGACGGTGAACTCGAAATTGTAAGCGAAGAATTACAAGCTGGTTTTAAAATTGGCGATAATATAATTCGTCACGCAATGGTAAAAGTAAAAAAGTCATAAAATTTGGCACTCAAAGCTTGCGAGTGCTAAAATGAGTGTGCTACAATATATTCAGCACTCTAATACTATGATTGCTAATTAAGAAAAGGAGAAAAGTAAAATGGGTAAGATAATAGGAATAGATTTAGGAACAACAAACTCAGCAATGGCAGTAATGCAGGCTGGTAAACCAGAAATAATTGCTAATAGCGAGGGTAATCGTACTACTCCAAGCGTCGTTGCTATTAATAAAAATAACGAAAGATTAGTAGGACAAGTAGCTAATAGGCAAAGAGTTACAAATGCTAAAAATACAATTTTTGGGGTTAAGCGTTTAATTGGCCGAAATTATAATGATAAAGAGGTTCAAAAAGATATTGAGCTAATGCCTTATGAAATTGTTAAAAGTGGAGCAGGCGTAAAAGTTAAAATGGCCGATAAAGAATATAGCCCTGAAGAAGTTAGTGCTATGATTTTGAGTAAGTTAAAGGCTGATGCAGAAAGCTTCTTGGGCGAACCAGTAACAGAGGCAGTTATTACTGTGCCAGCGTATTTTGATGATTCTCAGCGTCAGGCTACTAAAGATGCTGGTAAAATTGCCGGGCTGGAAGTTAAAAGAATTATCAATGAGCCAACCGCTGCCGCACTTGCTTACGGTATTGATAAAAAAGGCAAAGAAGAAAAAATTGCAGTGTTTGACCTTGGTGGTGGAACTTTTGATGTTTCGATTTTGCATTTGGGTGATGGTGTATTTGAAGTATTAAGCACCAATGGCGACACTCACTTAGGTGGTGAAGATTTTGATATGCGAATTGTCAATCATTTTGTTGATGAGTTTAAAAAAGAATCAGGCATAGATGTCAAAAACGATAAAGCAGCAATGCAAAGACTTAAAGAAGAGGCCGAAAAAGCTAAAAAAGAATTATCTACAACTGAAGTAGCCGACATCAATCTACCATTTTTAACAGCTGATGCCGATGGCCCTAAGCATTTTGAGTATAAACTTACTCGGGCAAAACTGATTGATTTGGTGCAAGAGTTAATTGATAAAACGGCAATTCCATGCGAAAAAGCTCTTAAAGATGCCAAACTTACAGCCAATGATATTAATGAAATTATTTTGGTGGGTGGAATGACTCGTATGCCAGCCGTAGTAGAAAAAGTGAAAAGTATTTTTGGTAAAGAACCAATGCAAGGTGTTAATCCAGATGAAGTTGTAGCCGTTGGGGCCGCGATTCAGGGCGGTGTTTTGCAGGGTGATGTAAAAGATGTACTTTTGCTTGATGTAACACCGTTAAGTTTGGGTATTGAGACTCTAGGCGGTGTAGCAACTAAACTTATTGAACGCAACACCACAATCCCAACTAGTAAAAGCGAAACATTTTCTACAGCTGCCGATAATCAGCCTCAAGTAGAAATTCATGTAGTGCAGGGAGAGAGAGAAATGGTGGCCGACAATAAATCACTTGGACGGTTTGTGCTAGATGGTATTCCTTCAGCGCCTAGGGGTGTTCCGCAAATTGAAGTTACTTTTAACATTGACGCTAACGGAATATTAAATGTGACCGCAAAAGATAAAGGATCTGGCAAAGAGCAATCTATTACAATCCAAAATAGTGGCAACCTAGATAAAGCAGATGTAGAAAAAGCTGCTAAAGAGGCTGAAGCTCACGCCGAAGAAGATAAGAAGAAACGAGAGGCAGTTGAGGCTAAAAACCATCTAGATAGCGCAATTTATCAGGCTGAAAAAATGAAGTCAGACAATAAAGATAAATTGAGCGAAGAGGATGTTAAAACTTTAGATGAAGCCGTAGAATCAGCTAAAAAAGTTGCTAGTGATGAAAAGGCAAGTAAAGAAGCAATAGAAACTGCCGGTAAAGAATTGTCAGACAAAATTATGCCAATTGGGGCTAAAATGTATGAACAAGCTTCTAAAGAAGAAACACCTGCTGATGGTGAAGAATCAGCCGAGAAGCCTAAACAAGTTGAAGTCCAGGAAGGCGAAGTAGTAGAAGATAACAATAAAGAATAGATAACAATCTAAAAATTAAAAATGCCTAGCCAAATTTTTTCAGGCTAGGTATTTTATTGTAAGCAAAGTTTAATTTTATTAAAGCTTAAGTAGGATGTATACTTAAGTTAAATGCTACTGTTTGTATTAGTATTATTAGTTTTAGTTGTATATCTGTATTTTAGTGGCAAAAACGGCAACTCTAACAATTATGGTTTAGTGAATAGAGATAAAGACTGGGTGAAATATTTATTTGGCTACAAAAAAGTAGTCAAAACTGAGTCAGATAAAAAATTGGTAGACTTTATTCTAAAAGATATTGAAGATAAAGCAATATTAGACGCAGAAAGTTTTAATGCAATTAGGCTGGAAGAAACTGGTGAAAGCGGGCGGTCAGCTAAAGTAAATATTCAAGCAGTTAAATCTAATGCAAGTACAATTTTAACAGAAGAAATTTCGGCAGAAAAAAATGACTTTTTCTCAGATAATCAAGATGCAAAAAGGCTTAATAAGCCACAACCCCAACTAGATAACACATCAATTTTATTGTTCTTTGGAGCATTTTTATTTGTAGCTTCTGTTGGGCTTTTTGTGGCGTTTAGTGGAGTTGGCGGTTGGCTAAAAACAACGCTGGTACTTTTTGTGGCTTTATCGCTTTACGGGATAGGTCTATGGCTAAACAATTCAAAGCCACTACTTAAAATTGCTGGTTTAACTTTTGTAGGTATTAGCATTGCTATTATGCCATTGGTTGGAGTTGCGGCCTATAGCTATATAGAAGGTGTGAGTACTTCTGCAATTTGGTTCGTAACATCAGTCCTTTGCTTGCTACTTTATGCTCACGCTTTAGTAAATATCAGAAAACCATTATTAAATTATGTTTTTTTATTTACGCTTCTTTCAACTTTTGAATCTGGAGTAGCAATGTTCCAAATGCCAGCATATTATTTTGGTTGGATGATGATTGCAGTGGGCTTAATGTTGCAATTTATAAGCACACTTAACAATATTTGGCCAGATTTTAAAGATTCATTAAAAGATGGTAGTCAATTTTATGTACCACTATCAATTTTGATTTCATTGGCATTTATTGGATCGCAGGGGGTTGGGCAACTCGGTGTTACGCTTGTTCTTGGGGCAATTTTTTATGGATTAGAAGCCTGGCGATCAAACTCAGACTACGAGAATCGTAAAACAACTTCTTTTGTATCTCATATTAGTTTGTTGGGTGGTATAGCTTGTATTGTTTATAACTTTAGTCACAGCATAGAAATTACAGGTATGGTTTTGGCAGGACTAACTGCCTTGCAAATAGGTGTGGTTATTAACAATCGGCATAATTCAGAAGTTATTAAGAATTTTGCCTCTGTAATGCTTGCAAGTTTAGTTGTTGTTATGTTTTTGCTAGCAGGAGAATACATGGCAATGACAGTAGTATTAGCTATGCTAGTGGTAGAATCTTTATTCGTTTGGTGGTGGCAAAAACGAGACGATGCCTATGTTATAGCTATGGCAGGTTGGATTATTTTACCTAATTTACTAGGTATTTTTGCAATTACACCTCACCTACCTATCAATAGCTTAATTTCACTAAATATAATAGCTTTGCTTTTACAGGTAGCCTTATTTGTGTTTGTAGTATTGCCAAAATCTATTGAGAATTTTACAGACACCGGCAGACAAACTTTGTTAATGCAAGCTATTGCTGTAAGCGTGATCACATGTTTTGCAATACCAATTGTAACCCTGCTGTCATTGAGCGCAATTAGCTTAGTACTATTGGTCTTATCATTATTAGACAATTCTCAAAACAATTATTGGGAAAAAACATCTGGTTTTATAATTTTTCTGTCGGTTTTGCGGAGTATAGTAGACCCAGCATTGTTGCCATCAATAATGGTGGCTTTATCTTTCAATATTTTGCTGGCACTTCGTTTTAGGTCTGAAGTGAATCGCTGGTTAAGTACTATACTTTGGCTAGCATTACCAATAGGTTTCGGTGGTTTAACATACTCAAATATTTGGACTGAAACAACTTATGCTTGGGTTTATTTAATGGTTATGGTGGGCTTAATTATTTCGCGTGCCATTGCTAGAGGAGTTGTATTTGCCTCAAGCAATATTCCTCTTGCTTCTTATGCCAGAACTACAAGTGAATCTTATGCTTTTGGCTATATTGTGGCTGGCGGTTTGGCTTTTGTTATCTCACTTTTTAGCTCAAATAGTCAATTACACACTACTGCAATCGCTAGCATTTTAAGCTTAATTGTATTTGTATTAGCGTGGATAATAGAGAAAGATAAAGACTTAATTAGTATTCAGCCAATAATCTTTCAGGTTATTTTATTAAGTGCTATCAGGCCACAAGATACAGGTGGAACTTTAATATTCTATATTTTAGCTAGTTCGGCATTAGCTATTTTTTGCTATCTCTCAGTTTATACAATTGCCGAAGATACAAGACAAAAATTATTTAATTCATTACAAATTAGGCAAATAGCTACCACAACAAGCTTAATTGCACCACTTTCGGTTATGTATGCTCAACAACAGAATTTGGCAATGCCTGTTGGCTTAGCAGTGACAGCTGTACTTTTATATAATAGTTGGGAAGTTGCCAAGCAAAGTAACAAAGAAATTTCGGTTGGTGTGCTTACTTTAGCATTTATGTGGTTTATACATATTTTGGGGGTAAGAAACGGCCAAGCTTACACTCATATCTTGGCTTTAATGTTTGCAGGTTTCGCTTATTGGCGTTATGTTATCAACGATTCTAAGCAGTCTGATCAGTATATTTATTTTGCTCTAGCTACATCTACAATTCCTCTGGCTTTGCAATCAATCTCATCTGACGCTGGTGGTGTTTATGGTTGGTGGTTAATCATAGAACAAGTTATGTTTATGATAATTGGTGGTATTATTCATAAAAAATTTGTTGTTATGTGGGGAATGTATGTAGCAGTTGGGGCGGTACTTTACCAATTAAGGTCTTTAGGTTTCGTGGCTTTAGCATTTTTGGCAGTATTTGTAATTGGTATGGCAATTTATCAGCTTCAAAGAAATAACAAACTTGAAGATATAAAATCTAAAGAAGATAATAAATAATTTTATCTAGCAATATAGGGGATTTTAATTATTCTATATCACGTTGTTAAAAAAACAAATTGTTTCATCTGTTTTTAAGCAAGAAATACCTTCTGCAAAAATAACATATAAATCCAAAAAACCTACTACACCATAAAATTTAATTTTACAAGGTCCGTCCTTATAAAACCTACTACACCATAAAATCTAATTTTACAAGGTCCGTCCTTGTGAAACCTTATCAAACAAAACCTTATAAAAAATCATAAGGGGTTCTTAGTTATAGCCAGCTGGCTAACAATAACCACTAGAAAGCGGAAGTTGCATTTCAGGGCTTGAAATAGTTTAGTAGTATTTTTAAAGCTTTTTGTTAGTATTTTGGTGTATGGTTGTTAAAGTGTGAAAATACTCTACAAAAGCAAAAAACTCTCTAGCACTCTAAGCCTTAAAGTGCTAAAATAAACAAATATGGCAAAAAGAGATTACTATGAGGTTTTGGGTGTTGGAAAATCTGCTAGTGATGACGAGTTAAAAAAAGCTTTTCGTAAAAAGGCAATAGAACATCACCCAGATAAAGGCGGTGATGAGGCTAAATTTAAGGAAGTTAACGAGGCTTACGAAGTACTAAAAGATGCCAAAAAGCGTCAACGCTATGATCAATTTGGGCATGCTGGTGTTGGTAGTAGTGCGGCCAGCGATGGTGCTGGTGGAAATCCTTTTGGCGGTGCTGGTGGATTTGGCGGATTTAGTGGCCAAAATATTAATATAGATTTTGATGACTTAGGTTTAGGTGATATTTTTGGAAGTTTTTTTGGTGGCGGAGGATCAAGACGGCAACAAAAAGCTCGAGGGCATGATATTCAAACTCAACTAGATTTAACTTTTGAGCAGGCTGTATTTGGCACAGAGGTAGAGCTTAACTTAAATATAAACGATAAATGTGGGCACTGCAAAGGAACAACGGTAGAGCCAGGCTATGAATTAAAAACTTGCCCAACTTGCGAAGGGGCTGGTCAAACCGTAAGAGTAATGAGGACAGTTTTAGGTAATATTCAGCAAGCGGTAGTTTGTGAAACTTGTAAAGGTAAGGGTAAAATTCCTCAGAAAGTTTGTACTGTTTGTCACGGTTCTGGTGTTGAGCGTAAGAACCAAAAAATTAAACTAAAAGTTCCTGCTGGAATTGATGATGGTGCAACTATCAGACTAAATGGTCATGGTGAAGCAATTGCCAACGGCCCCAAAGGTGATTTATATGTAGCCATTAGGGTTAAAGCACATAAGCAATTTACTCGCGAGGGAGATTTAATTTTAAGCGAACAAAGTATTGATATGGTAGATGCGGCACTCGGAACAGAGATAAAAGTAGAGACAGTAGATGGTCCAATAACAATGAAGATTCCGGCTGGCACACAAAGTGGATCTGATTTTAAATTGAGTGGGCACGGGGTGCCACATTTACGAAACAGCAATCGGGGGGCTCATATTGTGACCATTGAGGTCAAAACTCCTACAAAGCTAAGTAAAAAACAACAAGAATTGCTTAAAGAATTTAAAAGTAGTAAAAAATCACGTTTTGGATTTTAACTATCAAATCTGAGAGTCAGTTGAACTTAGATTAGTGCTATTTGCCGACTCTGATAATCTATCATAAACCGCATCTTTGAGCCAGTTTTCAACCCTTGCACCAATACCTTCAAGGTATGGAATTATAAGCACAAGTTTTTGTATGTCATCATTCGTGAGCTTATCAACTTTGCCTTTGTACTTTACCTCGTACATTTTGGCGTCTGCTCTAACAAAAGTATCGCGTGGAATTTTATCAGTTTCTGGTGAGTATTCAACTCCACCTAGCGCTATACTAATACCAAATTTTTCAAACTCAGTATCTTTTAAAAGCTCGGTAATTTTGCTGTTTAGTCTAATTGAATTCTTTAAAATAGTATTTTCTGAATTTTCAAATTCTCTATTCTCATCTGAATTCTTAGGAGAAATTTTAGTAAAAATGGCAAATTCGTCTCCGCCAAGTCTGGCGAGGTTGGCATTTGGCTCGTTTGTATTATTATTTTCTGTACTTTCTGGAAGTGAATCTCTGTTGCCTCGTGATAAGAAATCGGATTCTCGTTTAAAAACTTCCTTAAAAGCTTGACCAACAATACCAAGAAGTCTGTCACCAGCTTCATGCCCCATTGTATCGTTAACGATTTTAAAATTATTTAAATCACCAACCATAACTATTAATTTGTCATCATCGTTTAGATTCTCGAAAACCTCCTTAAGAGATTCTTGCCAGTATAATTCTGTTGCTAAACCAGATTTAGAATCTAATTTTAATTTCTGCTCGGCTACTTCAGCTCGTAACTTTTGACTGTTTGCCTCTTCGGTTAAAAATTGGCCACCAATTTTAGCTCCTGAAATAGTTCCGTCAACTTTTGCTTTTAAGTATGCATTATATTCAGGGCTATCTTCGGGTGGCACTAGACCATCAACATTTGGTGGATTTGCAAATAAATCATCTAAAAGTTCTTGGTCTGAAGGATTTATTTTTTCAGTCATAAGTTTAGTATAACAAGCCATTACCTTATTTGAAAATTTAAGCCATTAGTGTAATAATAGACTAACGCGTGCCTAAGAAACATAGTTATTACTATATAGAACAAACTTTACATAATAAAAGTAGAGTTAAAATTTTGTTAGGTATTTTTAGTGTACTTTTTATTGGTTTGATAGGTGTATATTATTTTGGTTTGACCTTAGCTCCTGCGGTTCTTGCTAGTAGCACACAATCAATAAACTCCAAAGAGAGTGATTTAAAAAATCAAAACAAAGATTTTATTGTAATAAGAAAGTTAAATTTAGTTCTTCCATTTAATAAAGATAAATCGAATTCTAAATGCGATTCTGGTGCTTGGTGGCAGAACTCTGAAACAGGTAATCCAGAGAAAGGCGGTAATTTTATTATAAGTGCTTGCCGTTTTGAGCTTAATTTAACTCCAGTTAAAACTAGTGCAAGCTCGCCATTTTATAATTTAAATAAAATTGAAACAGGAGATGAAATAGAAGTTTATTATAAAAACAATGTTTATAAATATAGAGTAGAAACTAAACAAACAGCTCCAATTGATGAAACAAAACTAACCGAGGAGTCTGATGTGGCAAAACTAACTATCTTTACATCAAACCCAAATGGTGAATCAGATGGTAAGTTGGCATTGATTGCTTTGCCCAAAACAGAAACTGACACAAAAAACTCAGAAAATGTAAAAAACGGGCAGTTGAATATACTTTTTTAGTTACAATTTTTATGCTTAAATTAAAGCGTTATGATAAGGCTTGCAAATAACCAAAAAGGGCTTATTCCACTACTTTTGATGGTTTTGGCCTTAGTAGTATTTTTGATTATTTTAGTTTATTTACGAGTTTTGGCTCATAACTAGTTTATATTCCTCTCTATTTCGCTTATACTTTAACTAGTTCATTGTAATTTAATATCTAATTATAAATTATTACAAAGTGTAGGTAGTTCAAGAAATAAATTTATGAAATTAAGTGCAAAAAAACTAATAGCTAAACTACCAGTTCCTTTTTGGTTAGTTTTTTACATATTCTTAATCTTAATAATAATACCTTCTTTGGTTTACTTTGGTTCATATAACAAGGCAGCGCCTTCAATTCCGCCAGATAGTTGCTTTAACTTTAATTCAGGTACAGGTACCATTGAAGGTTATTATGATAACGAGGGCAACAACGGTTCTAACCCTGCTTGCACTAAAGAATTAATTATACCTAGTACAATTGGAGGCACTGCAGTTACTACTATTAGTAACCAAGCTTTCTACAGTAAACAACTCACTAGCGTCGTAATTCCAAACTCAGTAAATTCTATAGGTGGTTACGCTTTTGACTACAACCTACTTACTAGTGTTGTAATCGAGGGCAATATTACCACAGCAGGTGGTGATGAATTTAGAAGTAACCCAATCCAAACATTCACTTATGGCCTAGATACCTATACGACATCAGACCCAATAACGGATGATTGTTTTAACTTTAATGGTGTAGATACTATAGTTTCCTTTAATCGTGCATACATAACCACAGTTAGAGATCATAACAACGCTTGCTTAGGCCATAGTATAAATATACCAAGCTCTATTGCTGGTAACTCAGTAACTTCTATTAGCAATGCTGCCTTCTACAGTAAACAACTCACCAGTGTCGTAATACCAAACTCAGTAACTTCTATTGGTATCTCTGCCTTCGGTTACAACCAGCTCACTAGTGTTACAATCCCTAGTTCAGTAACATCAATTGGTAGTCATGCCTTCGTTAGCAACCAACTCACCAGTGTCGTAATACCAAACTCAGTAACTTTAATTGAAGACGGTTCCTTCGCTAGCAATCATCTCACCAGTGTTACAATTCCAAGTTCTGTGACATCTATTGGCGGCTCTGCTTTTGCCTATAACCAACTCACTAGCGTCGTAATCCCAGATTCGGTAACATCTATTGGCGATGCCGCCTTTGAGAGCAACCAACTCACCAGCGTCGTAATTTCAAGCTCCGTAACTTCTATTAGTTACGCTGCCTTCCGCGAAAACCAACTCACCAGCGTAGTAATCCCAAGCTCTGTAACTGCAATATTTGGTGACGCTTTTTATCGCAATCATCTCACCAGTGTTACAATTCCAAGTTCTGTGACATCTATTGGCGGCTCTGCCTTCTACGACAACCAACTCACTGATGTCGTAATTCCAAATTCAGTAACTTCTATTGGTGGTTATGCCTTCCAGAGAAACCAACTTACCAGCCTTACGATTGGCAACTCCGTAACTTCTATTGGTAGTTCTGCATTCGGCAATAACCAACTTACTAGCTTATTAATACCAAGCTCAGTTTCTTCTATTGGTGAAGGTGCATTTTCTGATAATCGACTCAATAATATCATAATCGAAGGTAATATCACAACAGCTGGTGGTTATGAATTTTGGGGGAATCCAGTACATACTTTTAATTACGGTATATATACCTATACAATTTCAGATCCAATAACAGTAGATTGCTATGTTTTTGATGGTGTTGATACCATAACTAGGTTTAATAAAGCAGACATAACAACCATCCGTGATCATTCTAACGCTTGCCTTAATCCAGATCTAATTATACCTAGTTCTATAGCTGGTAGTTCTGTTACTAATATAGGTGAGGAGGCTTTCTATAATAACGAGCTTGTTAGTGTTGCCATCGCAAGTTCTATCACCTCTATTGGCGACTTAGCTTTTTTCCAAAACCAACTTGTAAGTATTAACATCCCAAACTCTGTGATTCATATTGGTCTTGGTGCTTTTGGTGCAAACAAATTAGAAAATGTTAATATTCCCGATAGCGTAACTTCTATAGATGATGCAGCATTTAGAGGTAATCAGATTCCAGTAGTGACTATACCAGACACAATTACTTCGCTTGGTCCAACAGCTATGTCTATGCAAACTAAACTCGGCGGTACGAGTTATTATGATGTAATAGCAAATTATTTTGATCCTCAAATTATTCAGACTTACTTTAATGACATCATCTATGCTAACATCTACGCTAGCCCTAACCAAGTTTCAGCTCTAAATCTAACTGATTTAATTATGACAGAAGCAGATATGGGTGAAGATGCCAATGCAGACGGTGACACTACAGATATTGTCTCTGCCCAACTGATTAACCCTGCACATGTGACCGCCAGCTATAAAGATGAGAATGGCAACATTATAGCCCCAGACACTACCTACACTGGTACAGGTCTAAATACCTACCTAGCAGTAGACAATCCAACTAATGATCTAAGTCTATACTATAAACAAGGTGGTAGTTTTAATGTACCTACTGCCCCAACTATAGCAGGTTACGAAATAGTAACTACTCCTCAAGACATAGCAAGCCTTTCAGCTGGAGAAAACCAAATAACCTATGTCTATCAAGAAACTCAACCACAACGCCCTTTCATCATGCGGGTCAAGACAGATAACCCAGGAAGTAGTGGTAGTAATCAGTACAAGATTCCTGTTGACAACAATTACATTTACAATTATAACGTTGATTGTGATAATGATGGTACATCTGAGTACACCAATGTAACTGGGTATGTCACTTGTACTTATGGTTCAGCTGGACAGCACGACATAGCTATTAGTGGTAATTATCCTCATTTTTCTTCTAGTTCGTATTTTGGCTCAGATGACTTGCAGAAGGTCATTGATATCAAACAATGGGGCGATATTGCCTGGGCTGATATGAGCACAATGTTTTATGGTGCCACAAATATCACTACTCTTACGGCAACTGACACGCCAGATCTAAGCAATGTCACCGATATGTATAGGATGTTTCATGATGCTACTAATTTCAACTCTGATATCAATAATTGGAATGTTAGCAATGTAGTGAATATGTCTAGTATGTTTGCCGGCGCAACTAGCTTCAACCAACCACTTAATAACTGGAATGTTAGTAATGTGACGGATATGAGCGAAATGTTCATGGGCACTACCAGCTTTAACCAATCTCTCAATAATTGGAATGTTAGCAATGTAGTGAATATGTCTAGTATGTTTGCCGGCGC
>CAZRVM010000011.1:6759-24735 GCA_964603625.1 uncultured Candidatus Saccharibacteria bacterium | reverse complement strand
CGGCGATCTCCTCCGTGACAGGGAGGCATGTTAGGCCTCTACACCACGAGCCCATATATTGTTAAAGACCATAAAATTTTAACAAAGTTATTGCTAATTTGCAATCTGTTACAATATTAGTATTATTTTGCCACCTTAGCTCAGTTGGTAGAGCGACACATTCGTAAAGTGTAGGTCGTCGGTTCAATCCCGACAGGTGGCTCCAAGTTTCATTTGCGGGATTAGTATAGTGATAGTACGCTTGCTTCCCAAGCAAGAGGTACGAGTTTGATTCTCGTATCCCGCACCATGACGAGACCCCTTTTGGGGCTTGGCCATGGTGTAGAACAAGGATCAAGCTGGAGTTTGGTGAACGAGAAGTGGAACAATAAATCAAGTTTACTTGAGTTTATTGTGAGCATCACAGGAAAGAGCAGATGCGACTTCTCGTATTCCGCACCAGTTCTTATTAAATGGAAACTACATTATAGGAGTATTGCAATTTAGCTAGTAAAAGCTTGGTTTAAGTTCTATAATCATACCTAAGGATATGCATATACCAAAAAACTATTTTCAAGACAGATTCATATTACTATTTTTAAGCTGTAGCTTATTTGCAGTTATGCTAAACTCACTCCTAACTTTATTAAGGCTAGATAACAGCAGGGGAAGTTATATTGTGCAATATAGAGGGAATTTGGGTTTGAGTGCTTACAAAACCGGTGATAGCTCTACTTTTATTGCGTTGGTTATTTTTGGCTTATTAATATTTGGGTTTCAAATTGCATTAAGTATGAAGGCCTATAAGATTCGGCGGTCGGTAGCAATTGCAATTTCTGCTTTGTGTTTACTACTGCTAATTTTTACAATAATTGTCAGTAATGCACTACTTGCTCTTCGATGAAAAACATAGAAATACCAACTCAGGCCGAAAAAAAGTTTCGTTATATTTTTTTTGAAAAACTACCCGGTTTGGTTAGCTGGTCAATCATTATTCTGCCTGTTATTTTGAGTATTTTCTTTGCAAGAGCGGTGGCAATTTTACTAATTGGCTTTTTCTTGATTTGGTTTGCAAGGACGATTGGTCTAAACATCCGCATTATACAAGGGTGGCGAGTAATGAAAACACACGAAAAGTTAAATTGGCCAAAAATGTTAATGCAACTAGATGAAACTGATCAGGATTTTCCTCAAACCAAAGATCTGCCTAAATGGCATTTTGAATATCTTAAGAGGCATAGGCAAACCAACCAAGTAAAACCAAATGAGATTTACCATGCTTTAATAATTGCTTCTTATAACGAGAGCTATGAAATTATTCAACCTACAGTACAGGCTGTATTAGATTCTCATTACGATATGGAAAAGGTAATTGTAGTTTTTGCATATGAGGGCCGAGACGGGGCACAATCTGAACCAGCTATTCTAAAATTAGTAAAACAGTATAAAGCTAGCTTTAAAGAGGTGATTGCTGTGAAGCATCCTTTAACAGAAGGCGAGGTTAGGGGCAAAGGTGGCAATATTACCTTTGCTGGCAGGCAATTAAAGAAGTACCTAGAATCTAAAAAAATTAACCCAGATAATGTTATTGTAACAACGCTAGATGCTGATAATCGTCCGCATAAAAATTATTTATCAGCGTTAACCTATACTTTCGCAGTATCTCCAGATCCGCTCCATGTGTCTTATCAACCGGTGCCTATATTTACTAATAATATTTGGGATGTTCCGGCGCCAATGCGCGTAGTAGCAACAGGTAACTCATTTTGGAATATCATTTTAGCCTTACGGCCTCATGCACTACGGAATTTTTCTTCTCATGCTCAGAGCATGTCGGCCCTTATAGATACAGATTTTTGGAGTGTTAGAACTATTGTAGAGGATGGTCATCAGTTCTGGCGAACCTATTTTCGATATGAAGGCAAGCACGAGGTTTATCCAATATTCCTACCAATTTACCAAGATGCAGTTTTAGATAAAAGTTACCGAAATACTTTAAAAATGCAATTTGTCCAAATGCGCCGTTGGGCATATGGTGCGTCAGATATTGCATATGTTATCGAAAAGGGTTGGTTCACTCCAAATAAAATACCTAAACTAGATAAATACGCTAAGTTATGGCGTTTATTTGAAGGTCATATTAGCTGGGCAACAGCACCAATAATACTAACTTTTGCAGCGTTAATTCCGGCATGGTTCAATCCTAACGATTACGCTTCAAATCAATTGCCAATTCTTGTTAGTAAAATTCAAACAGTCGCCATGCTGGGCATATTAATAACTTTCTTTTTGGGAATGAAAACATTACCCCCAAGACCAGAGCGCTATAAAAGAAAACGAACTTTGTGGATGATTATCCAATGGGTGTATTTGCCAGTTACAAGTATTGTGTATAGCTCGTTCGCAGCCATATATTCTCAAACCAGGCTTTTGTTTGGCAAATATATGGAAAAATTCGATGTAACTCAAAAAGAAGTTAAAACAGATAAAAACGAAAAGCACTAATAATTAAATTTTATGAAAAGCGTTGTATTGTATTTGGGCAACAGAATCAAATTGTTTAAGTGTAGCAACTGTTATTTGAATAATATCAGCACTTGAAAAAACAGCCTGCTGTGATTTTGTAAGTTTAGTAATGATGGTGTTGGTAAGCTCAGAAGCATCTTTTATTGGTTGCTTGCGGTGCTTGAGGCAACTGTAAATACTAATAAATAAAATATCACGGTCAAAAGGGGTTAATTTGCCTTCTGTAAGCTCCACACATAACGCCTGTGCTAAATTTATTGTCTCTTTGGTAGAGAATACATTTTTGCAGGTTTCGCATCTCCTGCGCCTCCATATTGAGTTTGATTGTTTTTGCAATCGGCTGTTAGTTACACTTGTATTATTGCCACAATAAACACATTTCAATTGCTAATCCTCCTTTATGATTAAAATAAGTAAAATTGATATACCATAGCTATATATTGACATATGGCTATTAAAAAAGCTAGTGGATAACTTTTAATTTTCTGTGGTTAAATGGATCATCTTAAATAATTACTCAATGTTTTTATGTGCCATAACAGATGAAAAAAACAAAAAACCCTTCTTTGGTGGTCTCTCAAAACTCCAAAAAAGGGTAAATTGATAAGCTAACTACAAGTGTTACTTCGAGTCAGCCACTGCCAAACGGGGACGCCGGATCTTATTAACAGTTTTTCTTCCGGTAATAAACACCAACTCCTCGTAGAACAGCTTAAAATCTTCTAATGAAGACTTTTGCTTATTGCTACTCAATATGAGTTGCCTCGTTTAACTAAATAAGTTTAGCAGTCTACTCACACATTGTCAACTATTGTGGGTAAATAATGATATAATTAAAAATATGTTACCCACTAAAACTACCCCTGTATTTGAATATAAAAACATCACAAAAGGTATAAGGGGTGGAATTTTAACAACACGAGCAGGCAAAGTTTTTACACCAACTTTTATGCCAGACGGTACTCGTGGCGCAGTTAAGAGCTTAACGCCTGAGATGGTGGAGTCTACTGGTATTCAAGTGGTTTTGGCAAATACCTATCATCTACATTTAGAACCAAGTGAAGAAGTTATTGCCAAACTTGGTGGGTTGCACAAGTTTGCTAATCGCGAAGGGCCAATGCTAACTGATTCTGGCGGCTTTCAGGTGTTTTCGCTCGCTCATGCTAACAAAATTACCGAAGAAGGTGTTACTTTTAAAGATCCAAAAACAGGCAATACCATATTTTTATCACCAGAAAAATCAATCCAAATTCAAATGAAGTTAGGTGCCGATATGATTGTGGTTTTAGACGATGTAACAGCCTTAGATGCTAAAGGTAAAGACCGCACACTCGAGGCGTTTGAGCGAACGCATCGCTGGCTAGGCCGTAATATTGCCGAATTTAAAAAGTTAACCAAAGATATGGCTACACCCAGTAGCTCCTCGCATATTCAGGCAGATGCCAGACAAGGCACAGGCAAGCAGCACAGTAAAACGTATGTGCAATACGGTGAACGAGCAGCGGAGCCTGTAACGCAGTCTGGCATTGCAAGCGTCAACAGTGATACCAACTCTGTTGGTGGGCAGGTTGGCACGGTGAATATGCGAGGGAGGCCTCTACTTTTTGGGGTTGTGCAAGGTGGTTTAGATAAAAAGCTCCGTAAAAAAAGCTTAGAATTAGTGCAAGCAAGCGAGGTAGATGGAATCGCTATTGGTGGACTGTCGGTAGGCGAGAGCAGGACAGAAATGCATGAAATGCTAAATTATTTAGCAGGTCTTTATGATGATTCGCCACGTCCTCGTTTTTTGCTAGGCGTTGGTGACCCAACAGATGTGCGTTTTGGTATTGAGCACGGCATAGATATGTTTGATTGTGTTTTGCCAACTCGTAATGCTCGCCATGCAACCGTTTGGGTCACGGGCGATAAGAGACTCCATTTAACTAATGCTAAGTTTGCCACCGATAAGTCACCAATAGACGAATCTTGTGACTGTTACACTTGCAAGCAGGGTTTTAGCAAAGGTTTCTTGCGTCATCAGTTTAAAGTTGGTGAACCACTAGCTGGCACTTTGGCATCCATCCATAATATCCGTTATTTAGAGCGGATCTGCGAAAGCTACCGATAGTCTAAAAAAGCTAAACACAAAATTTTGCATAAACAATTTACTCTAAATACTAAAATGAGTAGTATTAGGTTACAAGTTGATTTTGACTAGAGGCAAATAGAGTATGAAAATATCAGACAGGCGAGCCGACCTTCGCCCACGCGAAAAATTACAAACTAAAGGCGCAGAATCCCTTAGTGACTACGAGCTACTAATGGCAATTATTGGTAGCGGCAATGCGCAGGCCGATGTAACTAAAATTGCCCGTGCTGTACAAAAGGTAATCAAAGAAAAGGGTAGCCAGTTAACCTACAAAGACTTGCTTAGCGTTAAAAGTCTTGGGCCGGCTAAGGCTACTGGCATAATGGCTGGTTTTGAGCTATGGCGTAGGCAATTTGAGGTTCCAGATAGGCCTATTATTGACTCGCCAGAAAAGGCCGTTATCCAGTTGGCTGATATTCGTGACAAAAAACAAGAATATTTTATATGCTTAACTCTAGATGGCGCTAACAGGTTAATCGCTAAACGCATCATTACTATTGGCACGCTTACCTCTAGCCTTGTTCATCCGCGCGAGGTCTTTGCTGAGGCGATTGCTGATCGTGCCGCTAGCATTATTGTGGCGCACAACCACCCAAGTGGTAATTTGCAGGCTAGCGAGGCAGATAGGGCAGTTACCCTGCGCCTGCAAGAAGCCGGCGAGCTCCTTGGTATCAATCTGGTGGACCACATTATAATCACCACAAAAAGCCACCAATCTATAGTGTAGTAATCAATGACCGTGAAAAATCATTAAAAACTACTAGTTTTCACGGTATATATGTGCTATAATATACACTATGATAAGCCAACAAATCCGTAAAAAAATTATTTTCCTAGCAGACGAATATCGGTCTCTGGCTCATGCTAATCAGACAGCTGTCCGCGAGATAGCTCTCGCAGAAGTTCCAGAAATGGTATACAACTCTAATGCTATAGAAAATTCAACACTCACTCTCGAGGAGACAGAGGATATACTTCTGCGCGACAAAATGCTCCGTGATCACGAAATACGAGAGGTGTACGAGGCTAAAAATCTAGCAAAAATCACGACAGAGCTACTAAAAAGCTCACATGAGCGCCTGACTAATGGACTCATATTATCACTCCACAAATTACTATTAACAGGTATTGATGACGATATCGCTGGTCGGTATCGTAGCGGCAAAGAATGGGTACGGATTGGTACGCATGTCGGTGCCAGTCCGACATTCGTGCCCGGACTAGTGTCCGAATTAGTAGAGAACTACCACCGTGATACAGAAATGTTCTTTTTGGGTAAAATAGCCTATTTTCACGCTGAGTTCGAAACAATCCACCCTTTTAACGATGGTAACGGGCGTATCGGGCGAGTACTTATCAATCATCAGCTAGCTAGTCTTGGCTTACCACCAATTATTATCCAAAACAAGAGTAAGCGTACCGATTATTATCCATTATTCGATGAATACCGACGCTCAAATAAGTATGATGGCTTTACAAATTTGTTTGCATATTTACTCATGGAGTCACTTCATAAGCGTATTACACTATTGACATCGCCAAAAATCATCAGACTATCAGAGTGGGCAAAGCAAAACAATGTCGCTGGTAACATCGCCACCAATAAAGCCGCTAGGCAGACTCTACCAGCCTTTCGCATGAGCGGAGTCTGGAGGATTGGTGCTGATTACAAGGTATCTGGCGGCAAAAAATAGAAGAATATTCCAATCCCTGTTTTAGGGTATAATATAGCTATGAGTGATGAGAAAAAGCTAGCTATTTATCAGGGAGCTGATGGAGCAATTGAGCTACCAATTGATGCTAAGTCAGAGACGATTTGGGCAAGCCAAAAGCAAATCGCCGATATTTTTGATGTTACTCCACAAAACATAACTATTCACCTAGCCGGTATTTACAAAGAGGGTGAAATGATTGAAGATACAACTTGTAAAGAATCCTTTCAAGTTCAAAAAGAGGGTGTACGCAAAGTTAAGCGTACTGTCAAACTATATAATCTTGACGCAATTATTGCGGTTGGTTACCGCATTAGCTCAAGTAAAGGGACAGCTTTTCGCAAATGGGCAACCAGCACACTAAAACAATACATCACAACAGGCTTTGTGATTGATAAAAAGCGTATAGAGCATAACAACACTCAATTTTTACGAGCTTTAAATGATCTCAAGCTACTTTCAGTAAAGAGCTGGAGTTATTTATGTTAAAAGTGAATAATAGGAGATAGATTATGAGTAAAAAAGAAGCAGCCGCTCGCCTAAAGATCAACAAACTCCTTGAAGAGTCTGGTTGGCGATTGGTCGATACCAATGGCAAACGCGCTAATGTAGATGTAGAAACACGCTTAAATCCAATGCAGAAGATTAATATCAATGATTCCGGTAAGGATTTCCAGAATATTCATGGTGG
This sequence comes from uncultured Candidatus Saccharibacteria bacterium, assembly GCA_964603625.1. GTDB lineage: Bacteria > Patescibacteriota > Saccharimonadia > Saccharimonadales > JAGQNJ01 > HK-STAS-PATE-36. Next base: position 17,699 of record CAZRVM010000011.1, on the reverse strand, counting down.
GTTTATTGACTACCTTTTACTTGATGACAATCAAAAGCCGGTCGCAGTTCTAGAGGCTAAACGCGAGAGTATACCGCCTCTCAGTGCCAAAGAACAGGCACGAGATTATGCAAACCGTATTCATGTTCGCTATATGATACTCAGTAATGGTAATGTTCATTTCTTGTGGGATATGCAGGAAGGAAATCCAGAGCCTATTTCAAAATTTCCGACCCTAGAATCACTACAAGATACCGCACAGTATCATGCAGATCCTGAAGCATTGGCAAATGAATCTATTGACGAGAAGTATATTGCTTATTCGCAAATTCCAGATTTTGATCAATCTCCTGAGTGGAAAGCTGATGGTGACATGCGCAAAGAATTTATAATCAGCAACAAGCTTAAAATCATGCGCCATTATCAAGTTGGCGCCATCCATGCTATACAAAAAGCCGCCAAGCAAGGTAAAAAACGCTATCTGTTAGAAATGGCGACAGGCACAGGCAAAACACTCACATGCGCCGGAATCATCAAGTTATTTCTTAAAACCGGCAACGCTCGTCGAATTCTATTCCTTGTGGATCGCATAGAACTAGAAGATCAAGCTCAAAAAGCCTTTCAGCAGACAATTGGCTCAGACTTTACAGTCATGACTTACAAGCATAATAAAGACTCTTGGGGTGTCGCTGAAGTGGTAGTCAGTACCGTTCAAAGCCTGCAGACCAATGATCGCTATCGTGAACTATTTTCTCCAACAGATTTTGACCTTGTCATCAGTGACGAAGCTCATCGTTCTATAGGTGGTAATTCTCGTGCAGTGTTTGAATATTTTGTTGGATATAGAGTTGGATTAACTGCTACACCAAAAGATTATCTCAAAGGTATTGAATCTGGTCAAAATACCGAGAAAGATTTTGAACGACGCCAGCTTCTCGACACCTACAGCACTTTTGGATGCGAAAGTGGCCAGCCGACATACCGTTATAGCCTTACAGATGGTGTTAATGACCCAGATGGCCCATTTTTGGTAAATCCAACCGTTATAGATGCTCGCACAGATATCACAACCCAGTTATTGAGCGATAAAGGTTACTCTGTACATCATGTCACTGAGGATGGCGAAGAACAAGACGAAATCTATGGTGCTAGAGATTTTGAGAAGCATTTTTATAATCACGAAACCAATGTAGTACTTGCCAACACATTCTTAGACCAAGCTGATATTGATCCAATTAGTGGCGAAATCGGTAAATCAATTATTTTTGCCGTCTCACAAAACCACGCCGAGAAAATAGTTAATATACTCAATGGTCTTGCCATGGAACGCTGGCCTCGCAAGTATAATTCTGATTTTGCTATCCAAATAACAAGTCGAGTTCGTGATGCTCAGGAATTTACAGTTCGTTTTAGTGAAAACAACCTACTAGGGCACACTCGCTGGCTTGAAAATTATGAAAGTTCACGAGCTAGAGTCACTGTTACTGTTGGCATGATGACTACTGGCTATGATTGTTCAGACCTGCAAAATGTCGTCTTTATGCGTCCGGTTTTTAGCCCGAGCGATTTCATTCAGATGAAAGGCCGAGGTACGCGCTTGCACACTTTTAGGTATACAGACTACAACAATGACGAAGAGCAAATAGTTCATAAGAAAATCGGCTTCAAGCTAATAGATTTCTTTGCCGTCTGCGAATACTTCAATGAAAAATACGACTACAAGGCACCGCTAACAATACCAAGGCTTCAACCCGCTTCAGCAGTATCAGAACTAAACGCTGGAGCTACTGATATAACTATATGTGATCTACCTCCAAATTATGGGCCACCAGAACTCGGCGAGCAAGACAACTTAAAATCAGCTGAACAAACTATCATAGGTCGCGAAGGCATGCCAATAGACCGCGAGATGTTTAAAGAGTTCATCGACGAAACTCGCGAAGACGAGGAACTGCTCAAGCTAGATAGCGAAGATCCATTAGCAGCCCTTGAATATCTCAAAAACCATGTTCTAGACAAGCCAAATTACTACATGACGCTAGACAAAATCAAAAAATACTTTAAACTGGACCGACGCATTAGTCTTGGTGAAGCTCTAGACATCATCATGGGGCGAACACAGCAACCAAAGAAAAAGGCCGAGATTATCTTTGATAAATTTAACGATTTTGTCAAAACCAAAGGCCTCTCAGAAAAACTTTCTGAAAACAACAACCTCTTTCACCTATCTTATCGCTTATTTGACGCTTATATATCGTCAGATGTAGTACGCAAAGCCATAGATTGCGAGCGATTTGCCGAACTTGCACAAACAGGGCAGATAAGTATGGATGAGTACCAGACGCTTTTTAACGCAAATCTTACCAAGCCAATCACCCAATACATCAGAGATTATGTTGATACAGATAAATTAAAAGGATAAAAAATATGTCATATGAAGAATTTAGACGAAGAATAGACACCATGCGCAACATCTTGGTTGGAGCTGTGCCGTCGCCAGCCGGGCAGATAGACCAAATCACTTACGCGCTAATGTATAAGTTTATGAACGACCTAGACGACAAGTCCGCTTCAATGGGTGGCAAACGCTCATATTTTACTGGAGATTATGCCAAGTACAACTGGCACCAGTTAATGGCGCCACAAATCGGTGCCCACGAACGGCTAGAGCTTTATCGTCAAGCTATTCAAACCATGTCTAAAAACGAAAACATTCCAGAATTATTTCGTAGTATCTATCAAAATGCCTTTTTGCCATATAATTCTGCACCGGTATTAACCCATTTTCTTAAAGAAGTAAACGATGGCTTTACTCATGGAGAAGGTGACGATATCGGCGATGCCTATGAATACCTTCTGTCTATCACTGGTGCACAAGGAGATGTCGGGCAGTTTCGTACGCCACGCCACATTATTAAGTTCATTGTTGAAGCAGTCAATCCAACCAAAGACGACCGCGTACTAGACCCAGCTTGTGGTACGGCTGGGTTTTTAATTTCTGCATATAGCCATGTCATATCTCAGCATGACGGCAAAGACAAACAAGGCAAGCCAAACAACGAAAAGCGTCTAACCGCCGACGAGCGAGATATGATTCATCATAATTATCGTGGTTTTGACATAGACCCAACCATGGTGCGCACATCTAAAGTAAATATGTATCTTCACGATTTCAAAACACCAAATATCATCAATCACGATAGCCTTACTAGCGAAGATTACTGGAGCGATAAATACGATGTAATTCTAGCCAATCCACCATTTATGACGCCAAAAGGTGGCATTCAACCGCACAAAAAATTCAGCGTTAGTGCCAACCGCGCTGAAGTATTGTTTGTTGACTATATTCAGTCGCACCTTAAGCCAACTGGTCGTGCCGGCATCATCGTGCCAGAAGGCATCATATTCCAGAGTGGCAAAGCCTACAAACAACTTCGCAAAAACCTGATAGAGAATTCACTCTACGCCGTCGTCAGTCTACCGAGTGGAGTGTTCAACCCCTACGCTGGCGTCAAAACTAGTATTCTCCTGCTAGATAAACAGCTCGCCAAAGAACGCGACGAAGTACTATTTGTAAAGATAGAAAACGACGGCTACAGCCTTGGCGCTCAGCGTCGCCCAATCGCAGGCAATCAATTCCCTGAAGCCCTTGAAGCTATCGAGCAATTCAGATCTGGAGCCGAGCCAACCAGTCAGCTCGCCCACGCCGTCAAAAAGAGCGAAATCACCGAGAGTGGTGATTATAATCTGAGCGGAGATAGGTATAAGCCCAGCATGGTAGAAGCTAAACACGAATATCCTATAGGAAAATTACAGGATGTATTTATTGAGATCAAAAATGGTAAAAATGTAACACAAACAGATGAGATTGGAAAATATCGCGTATCACGCATACAAACAATCGCCACAGGGAGAGTCAATCTCGATGCAACCAAATGGACTACTGATGACGTTAAAGACTCAGACTTCTTACGCAACGGAGACATCTTGTTTAGTCATATAAATAGCTATGATCATCTAGCCAAGACAGCATTGTTTGATAGCGCTGAGGCTGTCGTTCACGGAGCAAATTTATTACGCTTACGACCCGATACTACAAAGGCGACACCCGAGTTTCTAAGCTATATCCTAAAAAGCGATATTTTTATAAATGAAGCTCGTCGTTTCGCTCAAAAGGCAGTGAACCAAGCGAGTATTAACTCAACTTCGGTTAAAAATCTTCAAATCCCACTCCCACCCCTCGAAATCCAGCGCCAAATCGTCGACGAGCTAGACGGCTACCAGCGCATCATCGACGCCGCCACCGCCATCGTCAAAACCTACAAACCCACCATCAAAATCAACCCCGACTGGGAAACTGTAAAGTTAGGCGACTATGTATCCATCAATAATGGTCAGGTTCTTACAGATTTTGATGAAAATGGATTAATTGCATGCATTAAAGTTGGTGACATGAACCTTGACGAAAATGCGAGATATATAAATACAAGCACTCACTGGACGAATAAAGACCTGAAGGGCATGGTTGAAACTGGATCTGTAATATTTCCAAAGCGTGGTGCAGCAATTGCAACAAATAAAAAACGACTAAACAAGATACCTTGCTACATAGACAACAATTGTATGGCGATAACTGTATCTAATAGCGCAAAGCTAGATTGTTATTTCTTGTATTATTTTATGCTAGGATTTGATCTATCGTCTATATCAAACTCCGCTGGTGTTGCCTTAATTAATAACCCAGACATTAAAGGTGTCAATATACCTTTGCCATCGCTGAATGAACAAAAACAAATCGTCGCCGATCTCGAAGCCGAGCAAAAACTCATCGACGCAAACAAAAAACTCATCACCCTCTACCAGCAAAAAATCCGCACCAAAATCGCCGAGGTTTGGGGAGAGTAGCTCGGCATGGAAGATACCTATGAGTTTGGTAGGTTTTTCCCATACGGTACTACTGATGACACGCTAAACAAATACATAGAGCATCACATCAGCAGTCTTAATAGCTGTGTCGAGAATGAATTGTATTCTAGCGCCTACTCACATTTGCATCTACTGTATATGGCATTTATATACATTCAGCTTTTACGGATTGCCAGAGAAAAGAAGAAAGAGTTTGAATACGGCTGGATTGGCTTTCCTAGCCAAGAGCAAGATTTTTTGAAAAATCCCACAAGTCCGTTTTCATTCGCACCTGTGAACGAGAAATCTGTGTTTAGATTTTTTCGCCTAGTCGGATTTAATGATGCTGACATTGGTAATATCGCATCTTTGATAAAAACAAGAAACGACAGACTGCACGCCAGTGGTAGGCTACACTGTGCAACAATAGATGAGTTTGGTGATGAAGTAGCGCAATATGTTGGCAGGATGAAATTAGTCATAAGGAACCAATTCGGTTTTTTGAACGAGATATACGCTGGACTGATCGATACATATGATGAAGATTATGAGTTCACTGGTGACGACCTAGAGAGTAACTTTACTGACCAGTATTTTTTCTCTGAATACGAGCTAATTTCTCTTGCAAATAATCGCTCTGATAAAATTTCAGAATATATTAAACAGGCAACCCCTTAATGGTGGTTTTATGCAATATAGTAAACTTCGCTTGCTCATGGAAAAAAGTTCATTCTTTTACAGATATAAAAAATCTGTACTTGTGGATAATAAAAGCACCCATTCTTGCCCTAAGAAAATATCTTTATCGCGCCCTGCGTGCACGATGTAGGTAAATCTTTATGAGGGTGTATAATAAAGCTATGGACGACGACCAATTAACTAGACTACTTAAATATATGACAGAGCGGTTTGATTCGCTTGATCAAAAACTAGACCGCAAGGCTGATAAAGCTGATGTTGAACGACTTGAGAAAAAATGTGGAGAAAAAAGGTTTATCCTTTTACAGAGGTGAAAAGCCAGCATTTAGATATTGATGTAGTATAGGCTAGAAAAGCTCAACCATATAAGCTAGGGTAAATTTTTAGTTGAGATTATTTATCACTAGCTTTATACTGGCAGATATGAAGTACAAAAAAATATTAATGGTTGTTAGTGTTGTAGTGATAGTAGCTCTCGGTGGCGTGGGCGTAATGGCTTGGCAGAGAGGTGTTTTTGCGCCAGCGGATGCTGATAATCCGGCAAAATTTATCCAACACGATTTTGTAGATCTAGTAAAAATTGGCTCAATATCAAAGTTTCGTTCCAATGAAGGGCATGATTTTTCTAACGGTGGTGAGACCTGCCGTAGCATGAAGCACTATTTCACCCCAGCTTTTTCAGACAAAGATATGCAATCGCTTTCAAATCAACCAAAAGATCAAGGCAAACAACTACCACCTGCACCAACAGCAGATACAGCTGTGGCAATCTACGCCCCAGTTGACGGGAAAATTACAGATATACGGTCTGAACATTTCCCAGTTGGTGAGCAAATTTTTATTACACCCGATAAAGCCAAAGGCTACAGTATACGATTGTTTCATATCTATCCAGTAGAGGGAATTAAGAGTGGTAGTCATGTTACTGCGGGTCAGCACATTGGTGATATTAGCCGTTTGAGTTCTACGGATATTGCAGTGCAGGCTGGGCAAATAAACGGACGCTTTGTGTCTTATTTTGATGTCATGCCAGACAGCATTTTTGCATCGTACCAAGCATTAGGCATCAAAGATCGAAGTGATTTAATAATCTCTAAAGAATACCGAGACGCACATCCATTTACCTGTAACGGGGAAGAGTTCTCTTCTAAGCCACAAAATAGTGAATCGGCCGTAATAATAAATGGCTGGTCAGATCCACGCATGCAACCTCAACAGGGCCCAAACCAAGAGACAAATGAGATGCCCAACAGTTCACAACAGCAATAAGAGATAGAGACAGGAGACTCTTCTTGTTAAGTAATATGTATAAAAATAATTAATCCATAAGCATAATTAGCAGTTTTTATTAATGCAGGGATTTATTTGTTAAAGTATCAACTAAATTTGTTCGAATCTGTGGATAGAGTAGAAAATAGAGGATAAACTTATTCTTTAGAATTTTCATCATCAGGAATTGGCTTAACTAGTAATTCTTTTTTAGTTGGCGTAAATCCGATGCCTCTAACAGAAACAGTCGTTCATTTATCGACTTCGTTACATGAATCTATTTCGTTGTTGAGATGGGGTGCTCAGGGTATCTATCCATAATTATTCTTTCTGGTGGGCGATGCGGGGTTCGAACCTGCCACCTCAGCAACGTCAATGCTGCGCTCTAGCCAAATGAGCTAATCGCCCTTTGTTACTTTATTTATATGAAATAAAGCACCTTTTAATGTTAGCAGACAAGTGTAGTTAATAAAAGTAAGTCATATATGATATAGAGCTTTCCACAGATTGATGTATAAGAAACAATAATAAAGTACTAGCATTATAATACCAGCTTGTATATACTAACTAATTGTGAGATGGCTTTTTGCCAAGGTGTGTTATAATAAACACATAAAAGGTACCGTTTAAATGTATTTGCGAGAACATTGAAGCGGTACTTTTTTGTTACCTCTGTTTTGGTGTATTATATTTATTAGAGGAGAAAATTATGTCAGAAAATTCAGATAAACTTTATGCAATGCGACATAGCTTAGCGCATATAATGGCTACGGCTGTAACAACTATCTGGCCAAAGGCAAAATTGGGCGTTGGGCCAGTGGTAGAGAACGGCTTTTATTACGACATAGACTTAGGCGATACTAAGGTTTCTGAGGATGATTTTAAACAAATAGAAGCTAAAATGCGTAAAGTTATTGATGCTGATGAGCCGTTTGAGTGCTTTGAGTTACCAATTGATAAAGCGATTGATTGGGCAAAAGAAACTAAACAGAATTACAAAGAGGAATTATTGAATGACCTCAAGCGCTATGGTACTACAGTTGCCAAAGATTTAGATATGGATGAACTGGGAACCATTACAGAGGGTGGCTCAGCAGTGGAGAAAGTGTCATTTTATAAAAACGGTCAATTTACTGATTTGTGTCGTGGTCCGCATGTTGAATCAACTGGTAAAGTCGGCGCATTTAAGCTAATGCGAGTTGCTGGCGCTTATTGGCGAGGTAAAGAAACTAATCCTCAGATGCAGCGTTTGTATGGAGTGGCGTTTGCTACTGAAAAAGAGCTTCGCCAACACTTGAATATGCTAGAAGAAGCCAAAAAGCGCGATCACCGCAAACTCGGCCAAGAATTAGACTTGTTTGTGTTTTCACCGATTATTGGCTCTGGATTACCAATGTTTACTCCAAGGGGTGCCATCCTTAGGCAAGAGATTGAAAGATTTGCAGAGTCATTTCGTCTTAATAGAGGCTATCAAAAGGTTTGGATTCCTCATATTGCAAAAATTGATACATATAAAACTTCTGGACATTTAGAGAAATTTCCAGAACTACTAAGATTTACTTCTAGTGAATCCGGTGATGAATTGGCGCTAAAGCCAGTAAATTGCCCGCATCACACTCAAATTTATGCATCTAAACCACGAAGTTACAGGGATTTACCAATTAAGTATCTTGAAACTACTACTGTGTATCGTGATGAAAAGAGTGGCGAACTCGGAGGTCTTAATAGGGTTAGAGCGATAACTCAAGATGATAGTCATGTATTTTGTACTGATGATCAGATTGAGAGTGTTTTTTCTGAATTAATTGAAGATGCAAAGAAAGCTTATAGTCAGCTGGGATTACATTTATCTTTACGACTTTCGTTTAGGGATGATAGCGATGTGTATCTTGGTGATAAGAAAACTTGGGATAAAGCAGAAAACTCCATTGAACTAATGGCAAAGAGGTTTGGATTAGAGTATGAAATTGGGGTTGGCGAGGCAGCTATTTATGGACCTAAAATGGATTTTATGGCTACAGATGCATTGAATAGAAAAACTCAGCTAGCAACAGTGCAGCTAGACTATGCTCAGCCTAAGCGATTTGATTTAGTATATATTGACGATTCGGGTACAGAGAAGCAACCTGTTATGGTGCATTGTGCACTTCTTGGTTCAACAGAGCGATTTTTGTCAGTGTATATTGAGCATACTGCCGGGAAATTCCCGGTTTGGCTTGCGCCAGAACAGATTAGGTTGATTACTGTTAATCAAGAAGTCGAAACGGTGGCATTTGCTGAGAATATCGTAAACAAGGCAAAAGATTTGGGTCTGCGTGTATATTTAGATAATGATAATGAATCAGTTGGTAAAAAAATTCGCTCAGCAGAAGTAATGAAAGTGCCGTATTCTATAGTAATTGGCGAGAAAGAGATTGAATCAGGCCAAGTCACCCCAAGGATTAGAGGAGATTTACAGGTAGAGCTAAACATTAACACATTGGTTGAGGATTTTTTGCAACTAGTAGAGAGCCAAACAAAAAATAGAACTGCTTAAAATTTATAGTGTTAAGCAAGTGGTATAATAATTTTCATGACTAAAGAGGTTTTGGCCACTGATATTGACGAAGTATTGTTTCCGTTTTTACAAGAATTTTCTAATTGGCATAACGCCGAGTATGGCACAGATCTTGGGGTGGAAAACTTTAACTCTTATGAATTTAACGACACTCTTGGAGTGTCTGTTCCAGAAACTGTACACAGAGTACACACTTTTTTAGGTGTTGAGCATGGGTTTTTAGGTGTACCTCCTTTGAAAGAGTCACAGAATGCCATTGAAAAATTAAGTGAGAGGTTTGAAATAGTAGCAATTACGGCACGACATCCACAGTTTAGAGAGTCTAGCCTCAAGTATTTAACAGAATATTATGGTGGTAAGATTACCGAGATCAGTTTAGTTGGAACATCTGCAACGGTAGAATTTGTTCGTTCAAAAGCTGAAGTTTGTAGAGAACTGGGGGCGGTTGCCTTAATAGATGATTCTATAAAACATGTTGCAAGTTGCGTAGATACCGAAGTTGAAGGGCTATTATTTGGAAATTACCCTTGGAATCAATCAGAAGATTTACCAAATGGTGTTATAAGATTTAATAATTGGTCTGAGATTTTAAGGCATTTTAATGTTAACTAAAACCTACGAACCAGGATTTAAGCAAAGGGTAGAAGCAATAGTTGCACAGATTCCAAAAGGTAAGGTAATGACATATGGGCAGTTAGCCTCTTTGTGTGGAAGCCCTAGATCGGCGCGGATTGTTGGTGGCATTGCTCATTTTGGAGACCCTAAACTTCCTTGGCATAGAGTTGTTAATAAACAAGGTGGCTTGGCAAGTGGCTATCCTGGTGGTAAAAATGGTCATCAACAAGTTCTTGAGCAAGATAATTATGAAGTTAAAGACTATAAAGTAGATGTAAAGGCTCTTTTGTGGTGGCCAGAGTAGCTCCTTTAATAGTAATTGTAGGTGAAACCGCAAGTGGCAAAAGCGCTATGGCAATGGTGATTGCTAAGAAGTTTAACGGCGAAATTATTGCGGCCGATTCTAGAACTATTTATAAAGAGATGAACATTGGTACCGCAAAGCCATCTAAACAAGATCAAATAAAAATTAAGCATCACTTGCTTGATATTATTGTGCCTGGTGAGCGATATTCAGCGCATCAGTTCAAAATAGATGCACAAAATGCGATAGAAAATATTTCTAGCAAAGGAAAGTTACCAATAATGGTAGGAGGGTCAGGTTTGTATATAGACTCAGTTATATTCGATTATGAGTTTAACAGAGAAAATTATCCTAAAGATATTGATAACCCAAGACATTTGAGTAAAGAAACACCAAAACAAAACAAAAGGATTAGGCCGAACACATTGGTTATTGGCCTCGTTTGTGAAAGAGAAGTATTATATCAAAGAATAGAAAAGAGAATTGATAGTATGCTAAAAGCAGGGTTTGCTGAAGAAGTTAAGTTATTGGTTGAGAAATACGGTAAAGATAATCAAGCTTTAGCTGGAATTGGGTATAAAACTTTAGTTAAATTTATTAATGGAGAGTTGA
>CAZRVM010000011.1:0-6659 GCA_964603625.1 uncultured Candidatus Saccharibacteria bacterium | reverse complement strand
GCTTTAGCTGGAATTGGGTATAAAACTTTAGTTAAATTTATTAATGGAGAGTTGACTTTGGCAGAAACTAAGTTAGAACTTATAAGGGGAGATAAACTTTTAGCCAAGCGACAGCGAACATGGTTTAAGCGAAATGAATATATTAATTGGTTCAATAATGAAGAACAAGCAATTGATTCTGTTCAAAATTTTATAAATTTAAACTCATCAAAAAGTTAAATCTTTTTACTCTACCGATGTTAGGTTCGTTACAATTAAGCGTAATAGGAATACATCTGTTGAATTACATACAACATAAATAAAGTCGTATTGAATTAAATTCTGATACAATAAAGCTATGGTTGAACAATTGTTTGGATCAAAAACTAGAGTTAAGTTGCTGCAGTTATTCTTTAACAATCCGAATCGATCATTCTATGTAAGAGAAATTACTCGTAAAATAGACGAGCAGATAAACTCTGTAAGGCGTGAATTAGCTAACTTATTGAGTATTGGTATAATTTCTTCAGATAACAACAATAATAGATTGTATTATGAAGTTAATCAAAAATATGAGCATTACAGAGCGTTATCGAGTATCTTTGGGGGAAGTCGAGTAAAGATACCAAGTGTATCTAAAAGTGATACAGGAAGTGATGGAGAGTATTCTGAGCTATCTAAAATTGGAAATGTTGATTCGGCAATTCTTACAGGTCAATTTACTAGAGACGAAACCTCAGGGGTAGATTTACTAATAGTTGGCGATGTTAATCAATCTAAACTCAATAATTTTGTAAGCCAGCTAGAAGCTAAAGAGAGTAAAGAAATAAGGTTTGCAGTAATAACACCGAGCGAGTTTGAATATCGGTTACAGGTTAATGATCGGTTTTTAGGAACGCTATTAAAAGCTAAGAAACAGGTTATAATAGATAAGCAAGGGCGTTTTAAGAAGTAAGGAAAAGGAATTTTTATGGAACTGCAATATTTTGGTGCAAATTGTGTGAGGCTAGTTTATAAACAAGCAAATATTATAATTGATGATAATTTGGAAGAGCTTGGCTTAAAGTCGCAAGCTAAAAATGGAGATATCGTAGTTTATACAGGGGCTCATGGCGACCCTAATATCGATGCAAAGATTATAATCGACCAACCAGGTGAATATGAAGTATCTGGAGTGTCTATTGTTGGTTTGCCGGCTCGGTCACATTTGGATGATGAATCTAGTGAAACAGCCACAATTTATAAGTTTACAGCAGATGATATTAAAGTTTTAGTGACAGGGCATATTTACCCAAAACTCACCGAACAACAGCTAGAAGAAATTGGCTTGGTAGATGCATTGGTAGTCCCGGTGGGTGGTAATGGTTATACATTAGATCCAGAAGGAGCTTTAATACTTATTAAACAGATTGAACCAAAAATTGTAATACCGGTGCATTACTTAGATAAAGCAATAAATTATCCAGTGCCTCAACAAGATCTTAAGACTGCATTAGATACATTGGGTATTGAAGCAAAACAACCTCAAGCAAAATTAAAAATTAAAAATACTGATATATCCGAGAAGCTTGAGCTTGAAGTGCTTACTCGCCAATAATAATTATAGTGTAAATAATATAAAAAGCTTAAGAATTAAACTAGAATATCTGATTTAATTTTATTACCAGTAGTTAGTAAACCTTTTTTCTTTAGAGTTCTCAATGCTTGAGTACTAATCTTCATTTTAACTTTTTTACCATCAATAATTAAAGTTTTGGTCTGAAGATTTGGTTTCCAGACTTTTTTAGTGTGTCTTTGAGAGAAACTTACATTGTGGCCAAATTGTTTGCCTTTACCAGTTAATTCACATTTTTGCATAACAGAGTTTTATTATACTTAAATCTCTTAACAGAGTCAAATAACCATTGATTTTTACTTTATTGAACTGAAGATTGCTGATATAGTAAAGTCCAGTATGCTTAACCAATTAGGTTTAACTGGTCTTATTTTATTTTTAGCCATGTTAGTTATATCTTTGACTTTTCACGAAGCGATGCATGCATTTATGTCTCATTGGTTGGGTGATTCAACAGCAAAAGATTTAGGTAGATTAACACTGAATCCATTTAAACATGTAGACCCATTCACAACAATAGTACTCCCTTTGGTTCTTTTAACCTTAGGTCTACCTCCGTTTTTAATTGCAAAACCAGTTCCTTTTAATCCTTATCGGGTTAAGTACGGCGAATATGGTGCAGCACTTGTAGGGCTGGCTGGTCCAATTAGTAACTTATTGCTGGCGGTTGTAGGAGTATCAGTAATGAAGTTATTTGGTATTGCAGTTGGTACCACCACCTATTTTTATTTTGGGTTATTTGTTCAGTTAAATATTGCAGTGTTTGTATTTAATATGATTCCTTTTCCGCCCCTAGATGGATCAAGGGTGTTATATGCTTTTGCTCCAGATTCTTTAAGAAAATTAATGGAGAAGATAGAATCTTTTGGAATGATGGGAATAATAGCGTTTATGTTTGTATTGTTCCCACTTCTAGTACCAATAGTAACTTATCTGAATAACTTCTTTTTCCAAATACTTTTAGGCTAGTTATTACTGCGCAATAGTCTATAATTAAAGTACTGGGCTATTTCCCATAAATGATTATCTAACATTTTCTGATAGGGATTCCAAAATTTTATCAAATCTAGGTTTGTTAGTGAGGAGACCCACCTATAAAAATCAGATTAATCTAGGGTTATAGCCCAGTTTAAGAAGATATACTTAACTAAGTATATGGAGTATGAGTAATGGCAACAAATCCAAATACATTTAAAAGTTATAATGCTAATGCTGAACAATATCACGCTCATGTAACGGATCCAACCGACAGCACATTTCACTCACTTTATGAAAAACCAGCAATACGGGCGCACACGGAAGGTTATGCAAAAAGTTAAAACATTTTATAACACACAATATGATGATACCTTTGCGAGTGTTTTATTCAAAACCGGACCGATACCAAAGTGGGCCATACTTCAGGTTGAGGTATCAGAAAATCAAATTGCATTTTATAAAAAGAACGGTGTTTATACATATAAATGGTCTGATTTTTCTGAGGCTTTTCTACGCTCTAAATTTTCTGTTAAAGGCGGAATGTACTCAATGAGAGACATAAAAGAGCGTCTTTTATTTCTCAAAACCATGGATGGCCAAGAATTTATATTAGATTTTTCAGAAGGCTACAATAATTATGAAAATGAGTCGAGGTTTTACCCAAATCCGAAAGATTTACTTAAAACTTTGCGGGTAAAATTGGCACCAATTTTCAGGTATGAATCCGAAGTATTGAAAATAAAGTGGCTTACTCCTAGTGTTAGCTCTATAATAAATACAGTTTTAGCTACTGGCGTGTTTGCACTTTTACAGAAAGTAATTAGCCCTATGATTAGTGTACTTGTCAGTGTAGTTGTATTAACAATCCTAGAGCTTGTCACTAAACGACTAAATTCTAAGTGGATTTTAATCGCTGATCCAGAGAAAAAAAGAAGGTCTAATGCAAAATGAAAGTTTTGTCTGTATTGTCACAACAAGAAGAGCTGGCTTGGCAAGGGTATGTACATATTGGGAGCGAAGAATATGAGCAAACTAATCAAGAGCGGCTAGTGGAGCTACAGCCGATTGAGGGTGATCTAAACCACTATAAACAATTGACTAAAATTCCAGCATTTATGATTTGGGTACTCAGAAAAAGTTGAAATGAGAAAAGAGCAATTACCTGTTATTCGTATAAAAGATGCTTGGTTGTTGCGTGAAAATGTATCTAGACATTTACACGAATTATGGGGCAAGGGCAAAACATTAGCAGATGATGATTGGATGGAAAAGCGAGTTGCTGATTATCAGAAAGCGTGGAAGCCATTTGAGAAGAAAATACTAACAGCTATGACCGACCTGCTAGATTTGTCGTTCAGGCAAAATATTATCGATGTATACATCGCTCCTTGGTTTAATGCATTTAGCGACCCAATGGTCATTGGAGTTATGAGAGAACCTGATGAGTTTGTGGATTTACTTACGCATGAATTGATACATCGTATATTAACAGACAACACTACTTTACCTCACGAAACAATGCTATTGGACAAATGGCAGAAGTTATTCGGTAAAGAACACAGTTTCGGAACTGTTGTACATATACCAGTTCACGCAGTACACAAAGCGATTTATCTAGTTGTATTAAATGCACCTGAACGCCTAGCAAGAGATGTTGCAGGTAATGAAAAATACAGAGCCACCGATTACATAAATGCCTGGAATTATGTCGATAAAAATGACTATAGGAAAATTATTAACCAGCTTAAAAAATCGTATCAGGAACTAAATAAAGGTTAGTAATGAGCAAAGAAAGCACTATACCAGAAATTAATTTAGTAAATAATGATCCAGAGATTAAAATGTCTGTATTGCCACAACAAGAAGAGCTGGCTTGGCAAGAGTATGTACCTATTGGGAGCGAAGAATATGAGCAAGCTAATCAAGAGCGTATAGCATATGGCAAGATTAAGGTTGTTAGGTTTGGTAATGATAAACACGCTGTAACTCTGGTAGCTTCGATTAAGATTGACCCAAAAACTGGTCTTGCAATATCGGGCCATGAATATCAGCCAGAAGCAGAAAGTATGCAAGATACAAAGATAGCCTTTGAAGAGTATTTAGATGATACACTACCAGAACAAAGACTTATAATCTACGAAGGTGACGAACGAGTATTCACAGATAGAGACGAGGCCATAATGAAAGCTGCTGATTCTGGATTAGTGCAACATCTTGCAACAAAAGAACAAATACCTGCCGTTTCAGGCGAACCAGATAACGACGAAGTTCTTGAATATATGAAACAACTGGGTGTTGCTCAGGAAGAAATACTAGCTTTATCGGTTGCTCAAGGTCTGGAATCATTTGTAGATAGTGACGAATCAGAATTTTTGGCGGGTTATATTAATTATAGAGCTGCAGTTCTTGGTATTGAGGGATTTCATGAGTATACAGAGGAAGAGAAACTAGATATAAAAAATAGCGGCAGGAGGCTGGATGAATTAAAAACAGAACTAAACAGTAAAGTTCAAAAATTACTACCAATGTTGAATGGCTTATATAAACCTGTTTTAGATGGTAAAGATTTATTCATAATGTCAAAAGGAGCTGTATCAATTAACCCTGAATTTGTTGGAGATGTTGCAGATATAACAATGAATAAACTCAGTTGGTCTGGTGAGAATAGAATAAATGAAGTAGCCAAGTTAAGCATAGAAATGCGAGATAGAGTAATTTTTCATCGTGTTATTGAGGCTTATAAAAGTGGCAAAAGCCCATTTGTAGTTTATGGTGGCTCGCATGTAGTAACTTTAACCCCAGCTTTGAGAGTATATATCGGATAGACTATTATTCATCAAATGAGCTAAGTAAGTTTAGCTCTAAATCAACTGCTTTAAAGATATCATCGAAATCTCTACCATAATCTTTATTACTACTAGCATAATTTTCTGACTTTAGTTTTGCCCAGTCATTTTTTGCATATTCTAAATTTGCTTTTACAGAAATTAAAAGTGACTTGAATAGTTCAGTTGCTTTAGGATTTGCATTCGCAGCCTTTAATACATCTAATACATTATTCCAACGAGTTGTTAGATACTCGGATGTAGCGTCTCTGTGCCATTTAGAAGGGCCAAAACCTTGTTTTTCTGGTTCTGTAAATAGGAAAAAAGTCTATCTGCTTCAACGTATTCTTTAATATCGCCTATTTGGAAATGCTTACATAGATTTTGAAGTTCTTTAGCGCTATCTGCTTCGCCCAATCCAACTTGCTTGAGCCCCGCGATAATACCCTTACCGTAGGCTAGAGTTTCAAGCGTCGTTTGATTATCGTCATCATTAGAAATAGAATCTTTAGTTTCAGCAATCAGACTACTTATTAAACTAGATACACTTTGCTTTAAGATTTCATTAGCATCTTGTGGATTTATGGAAAGTAGAAAGTTGCTTAAACTACCGCCATCTGTTAATTGCAAGCGCACCTTTCCAGCAATTTGTTCACCATTAGGTCCTATCATAGAACTTGTTACTCTCAGAGGTGAAAGAGTTAATCCGATATGTTCAAGAATGGGAGCGTTTGTAACACCTATTATTGATCGAGCCATCTGTTCTTCTTCGTTAAATTGTGGATTGTCATTTCCGACAAATGCAACTGTTTGCTCGGCTTCTTCTTGAGTGGCGCCGGCATCAATAAGCTCCTGAACATGTAAAGTTTTATCTGCTTGGTCAATCATAGCTCTCGCCATTAATTTACCAAGAGAGAATTGGTCATTATGGCTGTTTATGGCATCAATGGCTTCGTTGAAAGCCACAATATCTTGTGGACGAGAGCCAAACTCTGGTTTAGGAATTGCTTGATTATCCATATTTATTGTTTTCATATTAGTGGAGAGTAGCAATTTAATCAACCTTTGGGCTAGGGTAGGGCTTTTGATCAATTTTATGGTAAAAAGTCTAAAAAATGCAAACCGAAAACAAACTTCGATTTTTACTGAGACAAGTTGTGTTGCTCTCCGACAAAAAAATTTAGCTACCTCTATTTAAAATAAAGAATTGGTCGGGGTGACAGGACTTGAACCTGCGACCTCACGGCCCCCAGCCGTACGCG
>CAZRVM010000010.1:10188-24829 GCA_964603625.1 uncultured Candidatus Saccharibacteria bacterium | reverse complement strand
ATGTCTTTCCTGGAGATGATGTAGGTGGGCAAAATAACCTAATGCATTTATATGGTTTAAATTCTAAGCCAAGTTATATTAAACTAAATCAGTTAATTTCAAATTGGCACCCTTTTGAAGGCTTAGCCTATTTTCATCTTCTTTTAAGTAAGCTGAATCTAAAATAAGACATAATCTATAATGGTTTTTTGGTAGTTTCTTAAGATTTAATTTTGATGTTAGTTGGGGATTCTTATATTTTGTTTTGGCATTGGTCGTTTAAAAAATATACTAGCAAGGATTGAGCCAATAAATAAAATTGCTAGAATGCTGAGGCTTAAGCTTACTGGTATGTGCAATCCTATCCAAGCAATGCCAAAAGGTAAAGTCGAGGGTGCAACTATCATCTTGAAAGATATCCAGGCTAGTATTCCAGCCAAGCCCCATTCAATAGCCCAAAAGCTATCTGAGATAGATTGATACACAAAAAACAAAGCCCTAAGGCCTAAAAGTGCTAGCACATTAGAGCTATAAGCTATGAACCTATCTGGTGATACTGCTAGAACAGCCGGGACTGAGTCTACAGCAAACAAAACATCTGTTAACTCAATTAGTATAATGACGCCAGCCATAAGGGTTAAAACTCGTTTACCGTTTAATTTGGTTGTAAGTTTGTGGCCATCAAATTTATGGCTAATCGGTAACACTTTAGAAATAAATTTCCACATTTTTTGTTCAGTGATGGCTACTTCTTTATCGTGCCTTTTGCCACGAGCTTCATTGAAGGCATTGTGAGCAGACTTTAAAAGTATAAACCCAAAGAATATACTTACCCATGCAAATGTTTTAAGAAGTTGAAAACCTAAAAGAATAAAAATTAACCTAAATATTATAGCCCCTGCAATACCATAATTAAGCATTCGTCGTTCTAATGCTGGAGGAACTTTAAAACTTGTAAAAATTAACCCCATAACAAATAAATTGTCTAAACTAAGTGCCTTTTCTATTGCCCAAGCAGCTAAATATTCACCACTCGCCTGGTGGCCTATAAAGAAAAATATCGGAATAGCAAAAAGCAAAGCCGTTAAGATGTACGCTATAGACCAAATAGTAGCTTCTTTGGTTTTAATGATATGATCGTTTTTTGCGTGGAGCGTCTCAACTCCGGCGTATATAGCTAAAATAGCTAACAAAAGTGCATACATAAACCATGGAACGCTGTAATGATGAATTTCTCCAGAAACTGATGATGCTAATAAAGCTTGCACTATCTTAGATTAACATATCTTGGAAGTTTTTTGTTTTACAGAGATTTAGCTCGACTGACTAAAATTTTCTGCACCAATAAGACATCATCAGCTTGTATGAAGTGAGTTTTTTTAGTGTATAAAAAGATAATTATCTCGTTTGATAAAACACTTTAAAATTATTTTGAATGTATTCTAGAGGACGCATGGCTTTACAGTGAGTTTAGTAAAGTTTACAAGTAAAAATTTTTAAAATTAATTGGTGTAAATAACATACATTTTTCCGTCAGATAAAACAGATGTTAATTTATAGTCAGTACATAAACTATTTGTGTTATTACAACCGTTTGGTAATGGTTGATATGAGAAGTAATTTTTTGTTGGTGTATTTTTAACATGCCAATCGGTACCACCCGGATCAATTAAATCTTCTTTCTTTATAGACATAGAATTTAGCCAGTTTTCATCAGTAGCTTGAGCATATGTCGGAAATTGACCGTACACATTATAATAATCAGTTAGTTTCTGTGAGATTGCTTTAAGTTTTTGTTTTCGCAAATTATCTAATTCTTGGTTATTTTGGTTTGTTGCCGGTTGACTGATTGGTTGATTATTATTTTGAGTGGCAGGCTGGTCGCTAGGTACAAGGGTTTCTGGTTGTTGTACTGGAGTTTGCGCTTCAGACTGATTACTTGTATCTGGAGTTGTTAGCTCTTGAGTATCATTACTGAATTGGTTTGGTTCGTAATTGTCATTTTGCGTTGGCTGAGTTTGGCTACTCACTTCGTTAGCTACCTTCGGTTTATTTTTGTTGAATATAAACAAAGCAATAGCAGAAACAACAGCCAGAATTAATACGGTAATTATAGTTAAGGTAATTTTTTTAAAACGCTGAGTATTTTTAGATTGAGATGGTTGGTCTTGACTAGGGTAATTAGAAATCCAATCGTAACTTTGATTATTCACCTGATTTTGATTTGGCAGTATTTCTAAACCGGGAGTATATTGGTATTCATTTCGTTGCTGATTAACATCATAATTATTTGGCGCTTGTGTTTGTGGCGTGTTTGGAGTTTGGTTCTCATCTAGAGATTCAAATATATCGATTGGTTCTTGGTCTTCTGGTTGCATATTTTTTAGTTTTAGTTGAAACTAATTTTAATTATAGCATAACTATAATTTCAAATAATTTAGTTAACCACCTAATTTACTTTAATAATAACAATAAATACACTTAAAAACATGACATTTCCCAACTGGCGGAAGGGGCGGGAAGACAACATTTTGTCACTTTCTCGGAGAAAACTCCTGCGACAGCTCCTCATGACTGAACCGCATCTGGGCTCGAATCCCGATTTCTTTAACAAGAAAGTAAGTAGCCCATTTTGCAATGAGTTACTTCCTTCCTGGCGGAAGGGGTGGGATTCGAACCCACGGTAACATTTCTGCTACACACACTTTCCAGGCGTGCCAGTTCAACCACTCCTGCACCCTTCCCTGAGCCCAAAATCTAGTATAACTTAAAAATTACTACATTTACAGAGATAAATAACTTGCGTACCTCTATAATAACAGCGTAAACTAAAAGTGTGCCGTTAATTGAAATAAAAGAACTAAGTAAGATATTTGGCTTTGGTAATGCAGTTACAGTTGCATTGGACGAAGTTGATTTTGTGGTAGAAAAAGGCGAATTTGTGGCAATTATGGGCCCGAGTGGTTCTGGTAAGTCTACTTTAATGAATATAATCGGCCTGTTAGATCATCCAACTCACGGTGAATATAAATTAAATGGTCGGTTGTCTTCAAAGCTTAGAACTAATCAGAGAGCAAAATTAAGACGAGATAATATTGGTTTTGTTTTTCAGTCTTTTAATTTGTTGCCAAAACTCACTGCAATTGAAAATGTTGCCCTACCTCTGGCCTATAAAGGTATGATGCCAGTAAGGCGTTTAAAAAGAGCATCTGAAATATTAGAGAGGGTTGGACTTGCTGATAAAGAGGCATTTTACCCAAGACAACTTAGTGGGGGTCAAATTCAGAGAGTTGCGATTGCTAGAGCTTTAATTAATAACCCAAGCATTTTGATTGCCGATGAACCAACCGGCAACTTAGATAGTTTTTCTAGTCGTGTAGTTATGGAGTTGCTTAGCGAAATTCACGCTTCTGGAAATACAGTTTTAATGGTAACTCATAATCCGGAGCTTACGCGTTATGCAAATAGGGTTATATATATGCATGATGGTGAAATTATTCATGACCAACAAAATAAAATTGGTGAAGTGCCATCAGCTATAAGACGAATATTATATTTTGCACCCACAACTACTGAAGAGGATGATTTAGCTGGTATTTCGGCCTTAATGCAAGCAATACCCGGTAACTTAGCTAAACCTAGAAAATATATTAAAAAAACTAAGAAACCACGCAAGAAACGAGCTAAATCCAAATGATGAATGATGATATTAAATTAGCTTTTCACTCTATTAAGACTGCAAAATGGCGTAGTTTTTTTACAATGCTGGGAATAATAATTGGAGTTGCGTCTGTAGTGGTTACTGTTTCATTGGGCGAAGGCGTAAAACACCAAATATCAAATTATTTGGCTCAATTTGGTAACGATTTAATTACTGTTAGGCCTAATCGGATTAGCGGAAAAGATAAACGAGCTACTTTGGGAGTTCACCTTTTTAGTGATGTTAGCACTACCCTAACCGATAACGACATTAAAACTGTAACTAAAACAGAAGGAGTAAATATTGTATCACCAATTGCATTAGTTAATGGTGTCTCTCGTTATGACGAACGAGAATATAAGCAGGGTTTTATTGTAGGTGTTTCTGCGAATTTACCAGAATTAATAAATCATAAAGTTCAGTATGGGTCGTTTTTTACAGCCGGTGAAGAAACAAGACATGTTGCGGTTTTGGGCCAAACTGCAGCCCAAGAGTTATTTCAAGAAAATGTGCCAATTGGCAAATCTTTTACCTTAAAAGGCGAAGAGTTTATTGTGAGAGGTATTTTTGAAGAGTTTGATACTAATCCAATAACTCCGGGTGGCGATTTTAACAATGCAATTTTTATTCCATACTTAACAGCAACAACATTGGGTGATGGCAATGTTCAAATTTTACAAATTTTTGCAAAACCAAAAAATATAGAAGACCTAGAAACAGTTGCTAGTTCGGTTAAAACTAACTTAAAAACAACGCACGATAACCAACAAGATTTTGATGTTTTCACAAAGCAACAATCTGCTCAAGATTCTTCCGGAATGCTGACTTTAATTACAGCTATGATTGCTGGAGTAGCAGGTATTTCTCTGTTTGTAGGCGGAATTGGTATTATGAATGTTATGCTTGTGTCTGTTTCTGAGAGAACATACGAGATAGGTATTAGAAAAACTATTGGAGCTACTAATCGGCAAATATTAAAACAATTTTTAACTGAATCGGCAATTTTAAGCTTTGTTGGTAGTTTGCTTGGTGTAATATTTGCTTTGATTATTAATTTTGTAATTCGGATTACTACAGAGCTTGAGCCATTAATTAATTATAGAGTTGTGTTAGTTGCGGTTGGAGTTGCTTTAGTGGTTGGTTTAGTTTTTGGAATAGCGCCAGCTTATAGAGCTTCAAGAAAAGACCCAATTGAGGCAATGCGATATCAGTAGTTTAATTTAAGATGTTTAATGTTGTATTGTTATTTTGTGTCTAGATAATAAAAATACCCTAACCGATGAAAGCAAGGGTATTTTTAATTTTAAAAGTGGTTAACTTATCTTTTGACTTTGGTGTTGTTCAAAGCATTTTTTGCATCTATTCCTAAGGCAATCCACATTGGCCCAGTTAGAAGTGCATACAAGCCAAGAATCCAAACAAATGCAACGCCACTTGCTGCTGGTTGAAGTAAAATTGCTATTCCAACTACAACTCCCAGTACGCCACCAATTACAAGTAAAGTTTTTTCAGTAGCATTGTAATCTTCTAGTAATGCTAATACAACTTCAAATACGCCACGAGCAATTAGCACTAAACCGATGAGTAAAATTAAGGTAGCAAATGAAACTAACGGATGCCTCACTAGGTAAATACCTACACCAAGTTCTATAAAACCTAGAAGCATTTGCCACATCCAAGACGAGCCTTTTGTGATTGCGCGAATAGCGTCTACAATTTCTACTACACCACTTATTAGAATGTAGATACTAAAAATATACACCAGCGTTACCAGTGTTAAGCCTGGCCAAAAAACTGCGGCAATTCCAAAGAGAATGCCAGACACCCCTCTTAATACCAATGATTCCCACATCGTACTCAGACCTTTAGCGTCCATAGACACCTCCATTTGTTAATTGTAACTATATTATTACTCTTAAAATAACTATTTGTCAAATCATGGTATATTTAACTAAGTTTAACGGTAAAACTACTTCCCTTGCCTAGAGTGCTGGAGGCTTTAATATCACCTCCCATTTTTAGGGCTAATTGTTTGGCGATTGATAATCCTAAGCCATGACCTTTTTGAGCCTGTGAGCTTCTAGCGGTATCTACTTGATAAAATCTATTAAAAATATGACCAAGATCAGCTTTCTTAATTCCTATTCCTTGATCTTTTATTGTAATTTCAGAATTTTTATTATTTGTACTAGAAGTGATGGTAATTGTCGATTTGTTAGGACTATATTTAATAGCATTATCAAGTAAAATAACTAAAATTTCAGATAAATTATTGTTTTCAAAATTAGCTTGTAGTTTTTGATTGCTTTTGTTATTGATTAGAATGTTCTTTTTCTCAGCTAATGGCAATAATCTATCTACAGCAGATTGAATTACGGGTTGAACAAGTTGCTTTTTTGTTTCAAGAGTTTGGTTGTCTATTCGTGCTAATTTGAGTAGATTATCTGACAATTTAGTTAAGATATCTATTTCTTCTAAATTACTTTGTAGCAATTGCTTAGCTTCACTTGAGTTAATTTTGGGTTGCATTAGAGCTACTTCAATTTCACTTTTCATTGCTGAGAGAGGCGTTCTTAATTCGTGGCTTGCATCGGCTGTAAATCTTTCAAGGTTTGCGTGCGCTTCTTCAATTGGAACTAAGCTTTTTCTTGCAAGCAAATAGCTAACCCAGCCACCAACAATTAACACTCCGAAGTTAGTTAAAATTAGGGTAAAAGCAACTTTAGTTCGGGCCTCATTAATTAATGTTTCGGCATTATCTAAAAGTTGACGTTTAAAATAATTCGGCAAATCTGGCGGTGCGTTAATAATGAGTTCACTTCTACGACCATAACCTCTATCGAATTCGTGAGTTGCAAGCGTATAGATAATTACACTAAAGAATATGCTGATTACCATTATTATTGATAAATATATAGATGTTAGGCGAACTATGGCTTTACGAAACACGTTGAGTATCTCCAAAAATATAACCAAAACCACGACGGGTATGGATTAAGTTTGGTAGCTTGGTAAAAGGTTTATCAATTTTATTACGGAGATAGCCAATATAAACTTCTACAGTATTGGGTAAAACATCCGCATCGTAATCCCATACATGATCTATTATCATATCTTTACTTAATACTCGAGAAGGGTTACTCATAAGATACTCTAAAAGTGCAAACTCTTTTTGTGATAGTTGAATATTACGGCCGTCTCTGACCACACTAAATGTTTCTCTATCAAGAGTTAAATCGGCATAATTTAATTGGTTGTTATGAGCATTTTTTGGCCTGCGAAGTAGGGCTCTAACTCTGGCAATAAGCTCAACAAAAGCAAAAGGTTTAATTAGATAATCATCGGCTCCTGCGTTAAGTCCTGCGGCTCGTTCTAAGATGTGGTCTTTGGCTGTCAGGAATAGAACTGGAATATGGTTATTGGCTTTCCTAAGTGTACTTAAGATTTGAATTCCATCAGTACCCGGAAGCATTCGATCAAGAATCAAGAGATCATATTTAACGGCTTGGACGGTTCGCAAACCCTCTGTGCCGTCGTAACAAACATCCACTGCGTAAGCTTGGTTTTGCAAGCCTTTTTTAATTGAATTTGCAATTTTATGGTCGTCCTCAATTATTAAAATCCTCATAAAATTAATTATAGGCTTTAATTGCTGAAAACAAACTGATAAAGCCACCAGTTATTTTAGTAACTGATGGCTTTTCAATTTCATTAAAGTTACCCCTCCTTTTTTTAATTAATACTTAAAAAGGTGTGAATACTCTTTATGACCCAGTGAATTAGTTCGAAAAAGAGTGATTCTTATAAAGAATTTATTATTTCCTCCTTTCTGTATCAAATTTTGCCAATTTATTATTGGCGAGTGCAGATTATTAGAAAACTAATAATCTATATATTAACTTACAATAGAGACTTGAGTTTAAGCTGAGTACGAGATGACTGTTTTAACGGGTGCTTATTAAAGTCCAAATGTTGCCTTCTTGTTTAATGCGAAAAATTGTAGAGCCATCAGACATATCAAAAAGTCTTACAACCTCTTTGCCTTTTTTAATTAAGTATTGCATGCCATCTGTAAAGGTGTAGTCAGAATTTTCCCACTCTATTCGTTTTGGAAATATTCGAGTTGTTAATCCATTAGCAAAATAGAAGGCATTTACAGATATAGTTTGATCAATTGTTTTCACGATGAAGCTCCTTTTTAAAGTAATAATAAAGAAGGCAAAAGTTGCCAAAAAAACGGTACTAAAAAGATGTTCAGGAGCAACTCTATTTATTATCTAGACCGTTACAGATAATAAATGTAATTGAGTAGCTAAAAAATTGATCATAAGTTTTATTGTAGTTAAAAGCTACTAAACTTAATTATTTAATAAAAGTTTGTGAGTTAAAAGTTTGTGCTAGTACTCACATAACTAAGCTTAGTTTAACATTAGAATTTTGAATTGTCTGTGGTAATTTTAGCTTTATTTTTATTGCTATAATCTTAGTTTATATAGTGTAAAAATAGCTATTATTGTTTAATTTTTTAAAGTACAATAAATGTTAATGGCAGACACAACCCCGATGATTATTGTTTTGACCCACTTTATTAACCTGTTTGCGGTTGTTCTGCTTATTAGAAGTGGATTGCATATTTTAGCTGATCATCCCCTGCTCTACTGGACAGATCATACACGTCGAGATAATTATTGGCTAAAATTTGGTAAAAAAGAAATGCCTAAAAATAAAATTTGGACAGCTCATGATGAAGCTGAAAGAAT
Source organism: uncultured Candidatus Saccharibacteria bacterium (assembly GCA_964603625.1). Classification (GTDB taxonomy): domain Bacteria; phylum Patescibacteriota; class Saccharimonadia; order Saccharimonadales; family JAGQNJ01; genus HK-STAS-PATE-36. The sequence continues at coordinate 16,390 of CAZRVM010000010.1, read as the reverse complement.
TGGTCATTATGCATTACCGGGCGGAGCTCATTCTGAGTTTGGTATGGCGAGAAACTGGCATTTTATTGGTGCCGTAATCTGGATTGTTACCGGTATTATTTATTACGGCTATATGTTTACAAGTGGGCAATGGCGCCGTTTAATTCCAACAAGTTTTGGAATATTTCCGGAGGCATTTCATAATTTAGTAGGTTATTTAACACTAAAAATACCACCAGAAACTGCCTTTAATCCTTATGATGCACTGCAACAGTTAACTTATGCGGGTGTAGTTTTCATATTAGCTCCATTAATGATACTTACTGCTCTTGCAATGTCACCGGCATTTACAAATCGGTTTCCAAAATATGTTTTGTTATTTGGTGGACGCAGGCAGATAGCACGAAGCTTACATTTCTTGGGGATGGTAGGCTTTTGTGGCTTTATTTTAATGCATGTTACTATGGCATCAATTGTATATTTCTCAAGAAACATCAAACTTATTACTTTTGGCACTACTAGTGTAGACCTCTCATCTGCAATTATAGTGTTACTTGCTGGTTTATTATTTATTTTACTATTTAATATAGTGGCAACTTATTTTACTTTAAGGCATATGGTTTTAACTCGTAAAATATTGGTTAGCATTTTGCACCCTATTATTCATGGCATTTTTGGTAAACTAACACCTCGAAAAAAATATAACAAAAAAGACGTATCTGACTTTTTTAGAATTAACGGTTATCCACCAGATACAAAGGAGTTTTACAAGTTACAAGCAAATAACTTCAAAGACTGGCATATGCAAGTTGGGGGGTTGGTTAAAAATGAATTGTCGCTAAGTCTTAAAGATCTCAAAGCTATGCCCTATCAAGATCAGATTACTAAACATATTTGCATACAGGGCTGGAGTGCAATTGGCCAATGGGGCGGTGTTCATATGAGAGAAATTATCAAACTTGCAAAACCTTCTGCTAAAGCCAAGTATGTAGTTTTTCATGCCTATGATGTAGACGCTAAAGGTAGACATTATTATGAAGGCTTAAGAATATCTGATATGCAAGATAGCCAAACTATTTTAGCTTACGAGATGAATTGGAAACCATTACCAATTGAGCATGGTGCACCCTTGCGTTTAAGGTGTGAACGCAAATTGGGATATAAAATGGTTAAATACATTAAGTCAATTGAGTTTGTAGATAGCTTAAAGAATATTGAACGAGGACGAGGTGGTTACAGAGAAGATAATGTTATGTTCGACTGGGAAGCATCTATTTAATTAAAAATGTAAAAACTTTAAGTAGTAAATGTTAAAAAATAAAAAACAAAATAATAAAAAAATAGATTTAAAGCAAAGCTACAGTGTTTTATTCTTGACCACTGTTACATTATTAATTAATTTTTGGGCATGGACTGTGCTTTCGCCATTAGCTTCTGACTATTCGCAAAAATTTTACTTAAATTCTTTTTTTACGGCATTACTGGTTGCCATGCCAGTAATTATAGGTTCATTTGGTAGGATAATAGTTGGTTTGTTAGCAGATAAATTTGGTGGTAAAAAATTAATAGTTCTAATTTGTTATTTGACTTCAATTGTTTTAGTTTGTTTAGCAAAGGTCTCTTCTATCCCGCAACTTTTTATGATGAGCCTTGCATTAGGTATTGCCGGTACATCATTTTCTGCCGGTACATTATTAATAAATGCTTGGTTTCCTAAAAATAAAAGAGGTTTAGCTTTAGGTATATACGCTTTTGGAAATGCAGGAGCGGCGATTTCAGGTTTAGCTACCTTAAGAATTGTTAATGTGGTGAGTAACGCTAAATTCTATTATTTATTGGCAGGTTTATTAGTTTTAAGTGGCTTATTAGTTACTTGGTTGGTATCAGAAAGTCCTGCTTGGAAACCCGCAAAGAACTCTGCATTACATAGGTTCCAACAAGCTTTAAAATGGAAATTGACATGGCGATTATCGTTGCTATATGCACTGGCTTTTGGTGGTTTTGTAGCTTTAGGGCTTTATTTACCAATTTTACTTAAACAAACTTATTCTATTTCTGCTAGTGAGGCGGGTTTGAAAACAGCTGGATTCGTTTTGTTATCTACTTTATGTAGGCCAGTTGGAGGTTGGCTGAGTGATAAGTTAAGCGGTTTGGTGGTACTTAGAACTGTTTTTGTTATCATTACGGGTTTGGCAGTTATGGCAGTGTTTCAGCCTGCTTTATTCCCGTTTGGGACCTTTATTTATTTGGGGTTGGGTGTTATGTTTGGCCTAGGTAATGGAGCAATTTTTGCAGTAATTGGTCATCGTTGTGATCAAAAAATTGTTGGTAGTGTAACTGGTATTATTGGTGCGGCAGGTGGTATAGGAGGATATTTACCAACTTTAATTATGGGAGCAAGTATGCAGTTGATGCATAGTTATTCTTTTGCATTTGGGCTATTAGCGGTAACAAGTTTTTTCGTAGCAATAAGTCTGAGGCGATTATTTGGATTTTCTAAAGCTTATTAGTTTAAATTAGGTTAAGCTGGAATACAATTTTCAATTTTCTGCCAGTTTGTTTTATGTTGGTTGAAATTAGGATTGATACTTCTTTTCCACATTAGTGTTGGTTGAGACTCACCAGTTTTAGGGTCAATTGAAGTATAGTGCCAAATTTGACCATTTTTTATGTCGTTTGTATCTACCTTACTTAGCTGTTCAGAGGTTAAGCCTTCAATCGGCACCATAAAAGCCCACATAGAATCTCGGTGACCAGCAACAATTACGCTAGAAGTAGATTGAATATCTTGAAAAAAATCGGTAAGTTTGTTGGCCACATCTAATACAGATTCTCCGTCTGGCGGTTGCCAAGTAATTGGATCCGTTTGCATTTGCAAATAGCTTTTTGGGTATTGTTTTTTATGTTGCTCTTTAGTTAGACCACGAACTTTGCCCCTATTTCTTTCATTAAGTCGAGGGTCTTCTTGCCAAAGTGAACCAGGTAAATCCATAGCCAGCGCTGATTGTTCGGTTCTGAACACAGACGAAACAAAGCTAGCCTTAAAAGCTGAAATTGCAAAACCGCCGAGCAGTAGATTATTTTTTAACCAATTACCACTAATTTCACTTTGATCGTAGCCAAGCTTAGTGAGTTCTTCTTCATCAGGAGTTTTGTTGGTAGTATATGCTTGCCCAGTCCGCCAAGCTTGACGACGAACATCACCTTCACTTTCTCCATGCCTTACTAGAACAAGATGTTGTAATTTTTCAATCATTATTTTGTTTTATTTATTACGATTTATTGTTTTCATAACCTTAAATTATTCATCAAAGTTTTTACGAATATGCGAAAATGAATAATCCCAATTAGAATTTGCTTTTTTATGAGGGTTAAAAATGTGTTGAGGGTCAAAAATATTTTTCACAGTTTTAAAATGTTCTAAGATTTCTTTTCCATATTGTTTCTCGAGCCAAGGGCCACGCACTAAGCCGTCGTTATGCTCACCAGATAATGAACCTTCGTATTTTAAAACTAACTCATTAACTTCTTTCATAGCTGGCAAAATTTTAGCTCTATCTTTGGGGTCATCTAATTTCATTAATGGGATTACATGGAAATTTCCATCTCCCATATGCCCAGCAATTGTAGCGAAAAGTTTATATTTTTTAATAATTTTTCTGAGTTTTGGCAAAAATTCTGTTAAATATTTTGGCGGAACAACAAAGTCATCAATAAATGGTGCGGTGTGTTTGTCTTTTACCTTGCTTCTAAGAAGTTGAAAGCTGTACCTGCGCATTACCCAATATCGTTCGCTAGCTTCGGCGGTTGGCGCTTCCTCAAAACCATTGATTTCATAGCGGGCTCTATATTGCTTAAGCTCATGATGCAGATTTGTTATCTTTTGACGAATTTCGGCCTCATTTTTACCTTTAAAAGAGACCATTAAAATTAATTTTGGAAAACCTCTCAGCAATTGAAGCCCATCCGGGATTAAACTAAAAATAAGTCGGAGAAATCGTTTCCAGCCTAATAGTTTAAGAAAACTAGGCATAAAACGAATTGATAGCCAAAGAGTTTGGTCGTCAAATGATTCAAATCTTGACGGTTTTGACTCCAAGACCTTATTAATAACTTCACCTAAATTATTAATATCTTTCATGAAAAGCACTAAGATACCGTCATCTGAACGAGCTGGCACTACTTTAAAAGTTATATCTGTGACAAAAGCTAAAGTACCTTGAGCCCCAACTATTAGTTTTGTTAAATCAAAGATTTTGCTGTCGCGATCCCAGACATCCCATAAATTATAGCCTGTAGAATTTTTACTAACTTTTGGTTTAGCATCTTTAATTTGCTGATAATTATTTTCACACAACTCATAAATTTGTTTATAAATTTTACCTTCAAAATCTTTTTGTTTTATTTTTTTATCGAGCTCTTGCTTGTTTAGTGGTTTGACAGTTCTTTCAATGCCGTCTGAAAAGACGCACTTTAATTCTTTAACAAAATTTTCGGTTTTGCCAAACTCAATAGATTTTTCTCCACCAGCATTATTGTTTACCATCCCGCCAACTGTGCAAAGATCACGACTGGCTGGGTAAGTTGGAAGAAGTGTACCATTTTCACGAGATGTTTTATCGAAATCACGGTAATAAACACCTGGCTGTGTTTGGATTTGATTAGATTGTACTTTCTCAATAGCTGTAAAATGCTTTTTGAAATCTACAATTATAGAATCATTTATCGCTCCGCCCGACATATCTGTTCCGGCACTTCTTGCAGTTAACGACAAATTAGGTTTATTTTTCTTATTTTTTGCAACATAACTTGTTAAAATTGCCACATCATTGCTGTTTTTTGGAAAAACAATTAGCTTGGGCATGATTTCGAACATACTGGCATCGTGACTGTAGGTTTGCTTCGTTTCCGGACTATCATCAAACTCACCTACAAACCCTAATTTTTTTAAATCTTTTTTTATGTCTTCCATTTCTTAAGCTTATTATTTAAAAGTAAAGTTTGCAAGTTTAACCAAAAAGAAGTTATTATTAGTACTAATGGTTAATCACAAAAAGCAAATACTTGTTGTTGGCGGTGGTTTTGGTGGCGTTAAAACGGCGGATTTATTAAGTAAAAGAAATGATGCTAGTGTTACTTTGCTATCAGATAAAAAAGATTTTTGGTACTTTCCTACGATGTATCATACTGCAACAGGTGCACCAGAAGACCTAACTTCGATCCCTCTTAAGCGTATATTTGAAGATAAGAATGTTAAGTTAATTATTGGTAAGGCCAAAAAACTAAATCGTGAAACTAAAGAATTGATTTTGGAGGATGGTAGTAAATTAAAATATGATTATTTAGTTTTATCTCTAGGCGTGGTAACAAATTATTTTGGAATTGAAGGGCTTGAAAAGCATTCTTTTGGAGTTAAAACTATTGATGAAGCCAATCAGCTTAAGAAGCATTTACATCAGCAATTAGTTGATGATGGAGAGCCAGATTTGAGATATGTGGTTGTAGGTGGTGGGCCAACTGGTATTGAAACCGCAGGTCAGATAAAGAAATTCCTTAACCACATAATTAAACGACACAATTTGCCCAAAAAACCAATTCATGTTGAGTTAGTTGAATCATCACCAAGACTTTTGCCAAGAATGCACCATAGTGCTGGAAGGCTTATCGCCAGAAGATTAAGACAACTGGGAGTTAAATTACATTTGGGGTCTACAGTTGCTGGAGCTACAGCAAAAACCTTGCAAGTAGATGGCAAGAACCTTGAAACCGAAACAATAATATGGACAGCCGGGCAAGCAAATAATTCTTTTTATGATGAAAATAATTTTAGTTTATCTAAAAGACATAAAGTGATTGTAGATGACTTTTTAAGAGCTGAGGAAAATATTTATGTCATTGGTGATAATGCTGAAACAGAATATTCTGGTTTAGCTCAAACTGCAATTTATGATGCAAACTTTGTAGCTATCGATATAGCTAAACGAATAGAGCAAAAAAGGCGGTTATCTTATATGCCACAAAAGCCAGCTTATATAATACCAGCTGGAGAGAGATGGGCTTATGTTGAGTGGAATAAAATTAAACTTCATGGTTTTTGGGGTTGGTTGCTGAGAGAGGCTGGTAATTTAGTAGGATTTTTAGAAATAACTCGACCAATTGATGCTGGCGAACAATGGTTAAAAGAATTTAAAGCCGATTACAAATGTAATGTTTGTAATCAATA
>CAZRVM010000010.1:4191-10088 GCA_964603625.1 uncultured Candidatus Saccharibacteria bacterium | reverse complement strand
AACAATGGTTAAAAGAATTTAAAGCCGATTACAAATGTAATGTTTGTAATCAATAGCTGAAATTTTTTATTGAAATTTGTTTTTTAAAGGTGTCTAATAGTAATAATGGTAAAAAATAGTATTAGAGGTAAACAAAAAGCCATACTAAGCGGACTAATTATAAATAGCAGTTATGCAGTAATTGAACTAGGATTTGGCTTTTTCACGGGCTCTATGGCACTTATTGCCGATGCTATTCATAATTTAACTGATACATTGATATTACTAATTAGTTTCTTTGCAGATAAAATAGCGAATCGCAATCCAGATTCTAAAAAAACTTTTGGTTATGGCCGAGCAACAATTTTAGCAGTTTTGTTAAACGCCGGCATAATGTTTTTTAGTGCCTGCTTAATAATATATGAATCTATACTTCGTTTTAATAGCTTTAATGAGATTCAAGGCGGGTTAGTTGCGGTAATTGCCTTTATTGGAATAATAGTGAACGGGAGTATAAGCTACTTACTTAGCAAACATAAAGATGAATTAAATATTAAAACTGCGTATATAGATATGCTTTATGACGCACTAACTTCATTTGGAGCAATGGTTTCTGGGTTAGTCATTTATTTTGGTGGTGTTCAGAATATAGACTCCATAATTGGTATTTATATTGCCTTATTATTACTGTTTAATACTTTTAAGCTTTTAAAAGAAGCAGTTGCTATACTTTTTGAAAGCACGCCTGCTGAGGTTGATTACGATGCTATTGTAGAAGCTATAAAAAGCCAGAAATTGATAATTAAAGTTGATGATATACATATTTGGACAATTAAGTCTGGATACAACGCTTTGAGTTGTCATATAGTAATTGATGAGGTTAATATTTCAAAAAGTAGATTTGTGGTAGATAAGCTTAAAAAATTGTTAGCAGAAGAATATAATATTCAACATTCAACAATTGAAGTTGAGTTTAAAGATTGCAGCCCAGCACATAATTATTGATTAAAAAAATTAAAACCACCGTTTTTTTCTAAAATACCAAGCCATAAGCATGACTGGGATGGAAGAAACTAAACAAATCATTATTAAAGTAGTATATGTACCAAAGAAATCCCAAGAACCAACTTCAATCCCGCCAGGTAACCTTATATTCATTCCATAGAATGTACCAATTACGGAAGGCGGAATTGTGAAGGTAAAAATCAGCGTTAGAATTGCCAATATTTCATTAGTCTTTTCGGTACTGGCGGTAAAATCTGCGTCTTTATAGATTTCTATTGTTTCTTTGGCTTCTTCTACCAGATCCCATAATCTTTGACTCTGATGAGTATTTTTCTCATAATATCGAGCCAAGTGTTCATTTGAAATAGAATCAATTTTAGCCTCTAGTTCTTCGAGAACTACTTTCTGAGCACCCATCGTTCGTCTGAGTCTCATTATTTTTTGCCTAGCTTGACCTATTTTAAAGGCGTCTGATTCAGTAGTATCAAAAACACTTATCTCAAGTTTATCTAAATTTTTATAGATTTCTTGAGTTAATTCAGAGACATTTTGGAGTAAATTTTCAATAATCTGAAAAAGTATTCGGCCGGGAGATTTTACTTTAGTTTCAGAATTTGTGCCATATTCAATAAAAATATCTCTAATATTTGAGTTTGTTGAATCATGAATCGTTAGTAAATAATCTTTTGAAATAAAAAAACTTACTTGATTTGCTAAGATTCTTGTTCTAGTAGAATTTAAATATGGAAAGTGTAATACTAAAAAAATATACTTTTTTTCTGATGTTATCTTTGTGATTAAACCTTTTGTTAGGCTTTGATGTAGGTGAATATCTAATATGTCTAAGTTACTCGTAGCTTCAATCAAAGAACTTTTCGTAGCATCTTGAATATCTATCCAGACAGATTGGTTCAAATTCTGCTTTTCAATACTTGGCAGTTTGCGTTCGTACTTATTAGATTCTTCTGGCTTGATAAATAATGATTGTAATTTAGCAAGGTTATCGTTAGTCTTTTTAACCATAGTTTTCTACCTTTAATTAATGTTATGAATAAGTTAATTATAGCAAAAACATTACAAGATTAGCTAACTTGCAATGGTAGTATTTTAATTGTAAGTATTTTAAGAGCTTATGGTATAATTTAGTCAATTGTTAAAGGAGAAAAGGAAGTGGCAAAAACTAGATCACAAAATCAAGTAACATCGAGAATCTTTATGATTTTAAGTTTTATCGTAGGTTTGGTTTTATTATTAGTTGGCGTGTTATCACTGTGGGCTTTTACTTTTACGAGTAATATGGTTAAAACTGAATTATCAGCTCAGAAAATTTACTTCCCAGAAAAAGGTAGCTCAGCATTAGATCCAGCAGTGTACCCTGATTTACAAAAGTATGCTGGCCAGCTAGTTGATACTCCCGAAGAGGCAAAAGCCTATGCAAATAGCTATATCGGTAGACATTTAAGCAAAATTGCAGGTGGAAAAGTATATGCAGAAGTAAGTGCCGAAGCCATGAAAGATCCAAAAAACACCAAACTTCAAGATCAAAAACAACAACTATTTCAAGGAGAAACTCTAAGAGGTATTTTACTAACCAGTGGTTACGGGTTCGGAACAGTTGGTAAAGTTGCGGGTGTTGTTGCATGGGTAGCGTTTGTTTCGGGTGGATTGCTTTTAGCACTAGCAATTATTTTTAAAGCTAAAACGAGTTAATATAAAGATATATGGCAAATTCAAAAAGCAAATCAACGGCGAAAGTTAAAAAAACAGCTAATGAGCAGAAAAAGCTAAGTTCTTCAACAGATTTAAAGTTAAGTAAAAGTCATGGTAATAATTTAGCTACATCGGTAGTTAAAGCACTTCCCTATTTGTTAATTATTACTGCCCTAATTGGTATGGTAGCTTCATTTGCATTGACCTATGATAAGATTCAGGTCTTAAAAGATGCAAATTATCAGCCAAGTTGCAATATCAATCCAATCCTTAGTTGCGGTTCAGTTATGGAAACTGAACAAGCCAGTTTGCTTGGTGTGCCAAATACAATTTTTGGTTTAGTTGCTTTTTCTATGTTGTTTGCATTCGGCTTTTTACTTGCAGGTGGCGCAAAAGTTAAGCGATGGATTTGGATAGGGGCTCAGCTAGTAGCAACTATGGGTGTAATTTTTATGCATTATCTTTTTTTTCAGGGAGTTTTTAGAATAAATGCAATTTGTCCGTGGTGTTTTGTTGTTTGGATGATTACCATACCAACCTTCTGGTATATAACTATCTATAACCTACAAACTGGAAACATTAAATTGCCTGGCAAGTTTTCAAGCTTGACAATCTTTATTCAAAAGCGACATGGTGATATTTTGTTAGTTTGGTATTTAATAATATTTGGCATTTTGCTAACTCATTTTTGGTATTATTGGTCTACCTTAATTTAAATTGTTGTAGTTATTATTAGAAAACTGGTATAAAATGGTTATGTAAACTAAGGTTTAGCTATGACCACAATAGAAACTACAGAACCAAAAGAAATATTGCTTAAAAATATAAATCCTAATCCGTTGGTCTATTTATACCCCGGAGAAGAAATTGCCTCAATAAGGTATACCGAAGAGCCAAAAATTAATCGATTGCCATCAGCTTTTAGAGAATTAATGCGCTTAACTGGGGCTAATCGGATTGATGAAATTGGTGATTACGGCCCAGTTTTGGCGTCTTTAGCAATTGATGATACCGAGACCAACCCAGATAAAAAACTTTTTGAAGTTGTTTTTGGTAGAGATTCGTTGCAAGCAAGCTTAGATTTAATGGATTATTTTCCTAATTTAGCTAGGTCTACAATTTTGACTCTAGCTAAAAATCAAGGCCTAGAAATTAACCTTTCAAGAGAAGAAGAGCCCGGCAGAATACCACACGAGATAAGAGACCCTGAATCAGACGCATTAGCTCGAGAACTAACTAAAAGTAGAGGTTGGGATTGGCCGTATTATGGCGAAGTAGATGCTACTCCATTATTTATTAAAGCAATAGCTCAATACTGTAATGTTTCAAATGAGCCTAGTGGTTTTTTACTTGAAAAGTTCAAGAACCGTAATGACGAAGATTCTTCAGTAGCCGATGCTTTTATCATGGCCTGCAAGTGGATTGAGGGCAGGCTAGATGCTAACAAAGAAGGTCTCCTAGAATTTAAAAGTGCTATTCCTGGTGGGATTGAAAATCAGGTTTGGAAAGATTCTTATGATGCGTATAGTCACAGCGATGGCCGACTCGCGAACCATAAGCAAGGTATTGCGTCTATTGAAGTACAGTGTTTAGCGTACGATGCTTTAATTGATGCTTCAGAGATTTGGAGTAGTTTGCTTGGGAATCAAATTCAAGCTCGCGAGCTCAAAATTCGGGCCGATGAATTAAAAAAAACAATACTTGATAAGTTTTGGACAGATGACAAAGGTGGCTATTTTGTGCTTGGAACGGACAGAGATGATTCTGGCAACTTGCGTCAGTTAAAAGTGCGAGCATCAAATATGGGGCATTTACTAAATAGTCGATTGTTGGAAGATTCTGGAAGTGTTTATTATGATGATATTTTTAGGCGCCGTGAGGCTGTTATTAAGCAACTATTTTCAGAAACAATGCTAGGCTTAAATGGTATTAGAACTTTGGCGACAGATGAATATTTGTATCGTCCTGGCGCTTATCATAATGGCAGTGTGTGGGTGTGGGATAATTACTATATTTCTCAAGGTCTTTCAAAAAGTGGTTACCATGAATTAGCACATCTAATTAATAATAAGCTGTTAGAAGATATTAAAACCACAAAACGATTCCCAGAATTTCTAAGAGGTGATGATGACCCAAATTATCGCCTCAACACTCGGGTTATTGAGGTTTTGAATACTAATACAGGCCAACAATATAAAGCTGAGCAACCTCCCCAAGACATACAAGCTTGGACGGTCACAAGTATTGCCTCTCTAAAAATGCGTCGGCGTGATGGTCAACATAAAACTTTAGAAGCTAGAAAGCTACAACTAGAGAATTATATAATTCAAAGTATAAAAGGAGTGGATTGATTATTTTAACTAGTTTGGCGAGATAATAGAGTTTTATAGCTAGTCAAATATTTTTTAGCCATAGTTTCAGCTGAAAATTTTTTTTCTACGGACTTACGACAATCTGATGGTTTAATGGTGTTTATAAGAGTCATATATTTTTTAAACTCGCTTTCATTTTTTGCCAAAAAACCGTTCACGCCATGTTCAATTATTTCAGGAAGTGCACCTTTTGCCATTGCAATAACAGGCGTACCACAGGCTAAAGCTTCTATTGGCGCCATACCAAAAGGTTCATCCCATTGAATTGGAAATAGTAGCGCTTTAGCTTTAGACAAGATTGATAATTTTTTCACTCCACCAACATCGCCAATATATTTAATTTTGCTATTAAGATATGGAAAAATCTGATCACTAAAATAGCGAAAGTCTGGCATTGCTCGATATTTACTTAACGGATTGGCAAGTTCTAGCATAACTTGTTTTGGCTTAGTCATATCACAAACTAATCCAGCGAGCTTAAGGTTATATTTAAGTTCGCGACAGATTTTTACTGCTATTGCCTGCCCCTTGTCTGGGTTAGAACGAGCAAGTGTAAGAAAATAATCTTCTTTTTGGTTTGAGTACGGGAAATTATTTGGGTTAACTCCATTATGAATAGGTTCAAGCAGAAAAGGACGCAAGTTTTTTGGAGCTTTACGGTGCATTAATTCAGAAATACAAACTAGTCCTAAGTTAGTAGGTTTACTTTTGGCTAATTCTTGCCACATTGGTAAGTTGCTTGGAACTAGCAAGTCTTTATTAGCCTCATTTATGACATTACTTGAAAATGGTGGGCCATGAAGCGTGTGCAATATCGGGGGCAAAGAAGAA
>CAZRVM010000010.1:2217-4091 GCA_964603625.1 uncultured Candidatus Saccharibacteria bacterium | reverse complement strand
ATTACTTGAAAATGGTGGGCCATGAAGCGTGTGCAATATCGGGGGCAAAGAAGAAACTTTTAATGAAGCTAAAAAAGGGCCAATAAAACCATTGTGATCATGAATTATGTCAAAATTACCTGATTGCCTAATGTGATTAAGGGCAAACATTGTATGGGCAAGTAAAATCGGTAATGACTCATAAATTGGTTGATGAATATATCGGTATTGCTCATCATTATATAGATAATGTTGTTTAGTACATTTTAATTTGGTTTTTTTAATAGTAAAAAGTTCAACTTCAATATCTAACTGATTTAAGACTGGTAAAAGTACATCAAGCACATTTTCAATACCGCCATAGCCAAATGGAGGAATTGCTAGCCACGGAGGAGCTATCATTGCAATGCGTAAAGGTTTCTCTTTCAATTCCCTTTTGACCACTACTCCATTATAGCATGACTTAAATTTTGTATAAGATTGAGGGGTTGTAGGCTTAAGGTAAAACTGTTAGTTATAAGTTAAACAACTAAATAATATGTTATAGTTGCAATATGGTAAAAAGCAATTTAAAAGAAGTATATCCTCATAAAATGCCAGATGATTTAAAAAAAAGATTACAAAAGGACTCAAAGACTCTTGCTCTTTGGCAAAGCTTAACTCCACTGGCAAAAAATGAATTTCTTTGTTGGGTAGAAAGTGCAAAGTCAGAAAGTACTAGAGATCGTAGAATCACACGAGTGGCCGAAGAACTTAATGAGGGTAAGCGCAGGCCTTGTTGTTGGTATGGTTGCGTGCATCGCTTAGATAAACAGCTTAGCAAAACACAAAAATGGATTATTAATAAAAGAAAGTAGTGTTAAACTTTAGAGTCTCTAAATTGTTGTTTTAACAAATAAAAAATTCCAACTAGGGGCATTAAAAATACAATTATAATAAATGCTTTGACAGATGGAACTAAACAAATTAACAGCATTAACCATGAAGCATAAATTAATGTTTTATTTTGTGCAATATTTAACTTTTTGTGACTAGAATTTATGCTAAATAAAATTGCAGAAATTCCAGCAAAACTAAAAATTATTGAATGTATTGGGGCTGTTTTAAAGGTGTTAATTAGAGTAATTAAACCAAAAGCTTTAGTTGGAGTTAATAGAACAATATATAATAAACATAGAAATAATACTTGGTTAAGCTTAATGGAGCTTTTGCCTGGGCGCTTTGTTAATTGGTTAATAATTTGATACGCAAAAATAGTAAAAAAACTACACTGCAATCTAATTAAGGAAGTAATTAAGTTGTCTTTTGGCGATAGTACATAATTCGCGATTTCGCCGTGAAGCAGCCCAGTAACAATAACTGAGTAAATTCCAAAAGTTAGAAAAAAGAGTCGCCCATTTGTTAACTGAAAACGATTTACAAGTGTTTCAAAGAGCAAGAATAATAATAAATAAAGTGCAATTAAGTTAAAAAAACCAGCTTGAGTGAAGAGTCTGTTACCTGACGCAACGGTAACTTCACCTACCATTATCATAAAAATTAAAGGTCCAAGAATTAAGCGTTTCATAAACTAAGTTTAGCATTATTAGAATCTCAAAGTAATTAAGAGTTGAAAAAGTTTAAAGTTTAAGAAATTATTTACTACTCGCTAATTCTATTTTTGATTTAGATTTTGGAGAATCTTGTTTAGTAACATACTCTGTATAAGCATTTATGGTTGTAACAATTAAAATCATTAATGTTGGGCCAATAATGATTCCTAAGAAACCAAAGATTCCAATTCCAGCAAAAACCGATACTAACATTAATGCAGGATCTAGTTTAGCAGTTTTTGGAACCAGAATTGGTCTTAGAATATTATCAACATTGGTATTAACCAGAATATGCTCTAGCAC
>CAZRVM010000010.1:0-2117 GCA_964603625.1 uncultured Candidatus Saccharibacteria bacterium | reverse complement strand
TTACCGAGAGGGTTAATTTTTTTAAAAAGTTTTAATAGGTACTCACCGTTTTTAAGCAAAGAAACAAAAACAAAAATAAAAATAATAAAGTTGGTAAAAATACTTATAAATGACCCTAAAATACCTGTTAAAGAACTAAGTAAAATATTACCAGCTGATATAATTAAATTTTTTAAACTATTGCTAAGGGCTTCTGTATTTAAAGAAGAAACCTGAAATGGTAAATGTTTAGTAAAGTCGTTAATAGTGTTTACGCTGTAATGCATTATAGAATTAGTATCTAAATTTGAGAAATAAGGTGAAACCGATTGGCTAACACGGCTAAGTTGTAACCCAGAAAAATATAAAGTTAAAGTAAGGGGTGTAATAATTATTAGAAAACTACTTAGTACTGTTAAAACAACCGCAGTATTCTTAGTGAATTTTTTGTTGAATTTCTTAAATAAGGGGTTAAATAAATATGCTAAAGTGCCAGCAACAACAAACATAGAAAAATAACCTCTTAAAAACCAAATACTAAAGATTAAAGCTAATAATGTTGCAAATATTAAAGCTTTATTTTGGGCTGATTTATCATCTAATTTCATAGTATAATTATATAATATTATAATGCATTTTGCTAATATTTTTATCTGAAAAAATGATAAATTGCAAACAAACACAGAAGTTGATTTGGGGTTAATAAGTAAACTAATTTGTCAGTGTAATTAATCTTCTAAAAAAATCAGATTACTAAGATGTTATAATTGTAGTGTGAAGATAGAATTTTATTTCGACCCTGTTTGCCCTTTTTGTTGGATTACTAGCCGGTGGCTGTTAATGGTTCAACCAGAGCGGAATATTGAAGTTTTGTGGAAGCCATTTAGTTTAGCAATCAAGAATGAAGAGCTGAATAACAGTCAAAAGAATAGTAAGTTTGCCAATGAACATAAAGACAGTCATAGAATTATTCGGATGATTCTAGCTCTTAATCATCATGCAAACATCAGTGTGATAGATGCCTATACTTTATTCGGCATTAACTACCATATTGTTGGTAAAAAATATGGCAATAAGTTAATTGAATCTGTTCTTGCTCAAAAAAAATTGCCAGCAACTTTAATTAGTTATGCTGATGATGAATCACTAGATAAAGAGTTAACCAATAATATCAATGAAGCAATAGCAATAGTTGGCGAAGATATTGGCGTACCAACCATAATTTTTGACAACAACGGCAAAAAACAAGGCTACTTTGGGCCAGTTTTACAGGAATTGCCAAATAAAGAAGAAGCTCTTAGGTTGTGGGATGGTCTTGCGATGTTAGCTAGTAGTGAAACTTTTTATGAGCTAAAGCGCTCTCGCCCCAAAGGCGACCCAAATGTTTTTTCTACTGCAAAATGCTAAGATCAAATTAATTAAAGGTATTTATTGTACTGGCTGACATTACTAAGTAAAGTTTTATTATTAGATTTTTTAGCGTATTTGTTCATATTATCTATAATTTTTCGATAATTTTTAATGTTAGAGGAATCTAGATTTTTTGGTAATTTCGACTGCTCTTTTATAAATAAAGCTTCATAACAAGTATTAATAGATTTTTGATCTGATATTACGCTAAAAGCTTTGATGCTTGCGTAATAGTTTCCTTTTTCGTAGTAATATTTACCTTCAACCTGATAAGTATGTTTAATAAGCTCTTGTTTATTGCTCGAAAATTTTGCAAACGAACGAGCTTTTGTAAAGTTATGTTTTTGCATATTGTAAACGGCGCCATTATGCCCCACTAGTTCTAGAAACTTTTGGTTTTTGCTTTGATTAGCAAAGGTGAGTGCGGAATCGTAAGAATGTAATTTAATTAAATCGTTAATTATTAAACTATAAGTTGCTTGAAGGTTGTTTGCTACAATTTCCCTATTACTGCTAAGTAAATATGCAAGTCTCGAAGCTTGAAGTAATTCTTTTGGGCTTATAGGCTTTGTTTTTAAATAAGAATCGGTAACATCTAAAAGGTTAATACTAACTATTTCTTCAATCGGTAGTATTGAATTATTTGCATCATTGGAATAGTCGGTAAAGATACCTTTAGTAGCCTCAATATCCACGCCGTTATAATGAAGCGCAATATGATTTGGAAG
>CAZRVM010000009.1:0-27551 GCA_964603625.1 uncultured Candidatus Saccharibacteria bacterium | reverse complement strand
CAGAAGTAGCAATCAAAGCATATGACCAACCAAAAGTATTAATTATTGGTGGTTCAGATAAAAATAACGACTTCACCGACCTAATAGAAACCATCAATAACAGTAACATTCGCCACATTGTGGCAATTGGCGAAATGGGCCCACGTATTATAGAAATGTTGAAAAACTCGCCTAACAATAAAAACACACCATATACGATCATAAATTCCTCTCAAACAATGAAGGACATAGTATCCACCGCGATACACTTTGCTCAAAGTGGAGATGTAGTATTACTATCGACAGCTTGCGCCAGCTTTGATATGTTCAAAAACTATAAAGACCGTGGCGAGCAGTTTAAGGCTGAGGTTAATGCCCAAAACCTTGCATAACCCTTTGTAGTTGTTTAATCACTGGTTCTTCTGGTTGTAAAACTTTAGCTCTACCGTTTGATACTGTTTTTATTCGATTTTCAATCCAATGATAATGTGTGCACCCGAGAACAATTACATCAACTCCTTTACTGCAAACATCGTTAGTGATCATTGATATCTTTTCCTGGTCAATTTTACTTTCCTCGATCATTTTCGCCCAGTCACTACAATCAGGCTCGATCACCTCAATATTTTTTGCATAAGACTTTTTTAGCCATTGATACCTATCGCTAGATAGAGTTGATGGGGTTGCCAAAACAGCAATTTTGTTCGATTTTGTATACTCACAAGCTGGCTTAACCATTGGCTCCATGCCTATTAAAGGAACGGTTATTTCACTCCGCAGTTGATCTATTAACGTCGTTGTAACCGTATTGCAGGCTATCACAATAACATCACACCCATCGGTAGTCATTTTTATTAGAATCGGCAAGACAAGTTTTATCAACTCTGCTTTTGTCTTTGTCCCGTAAGGTACGTTTTGGGGATCATTCATAAAAACAATATTGTCTTTCGGGAAAGCCTCTTCTATAGCCTTGGCAACTGACAACCCACCGACACCAGAATCAAAAACCCCTATCTTCATAAATTGCTTGTGGACATCTGAGCCCTTGTTGCTCTAATTACATTCTCAAACAATGCACACACAGTTAATGGACCAACTCCACCCTTAACGGGCGTTATTGTTATGTTGGGCAAGTTCCTAACTTCTTCTGCTACATCACCAACTAATCCATTACTATCAGTTGCGACGCCCGCATCAACTACGACTGCTTTTTCTTTTATCATATCTTTAGTAATTAATCCTGGAACCCCTGTTGCGCAAATTAAAATATCAGCTTTTTGTACCTCTTCTGTTAAGTTGTTGACCTTTTTGTTAACAACATGAATATTGTATCCCGACTGTAGCCACATCTTTGCCAAAGGCCTACCAACCAATCTGCCGTGACCAACAATAACCACTTGTTTATCTGTAAAATTCACGTTATATCCAGCCAACAGCCAACTGATAGCCATTGGAGTGGCAGGGTCATAGATGGCGTTTTTGCCCAAAGCATCGACATCCTTAACTGGCGTGACAGAATCTAAAACTTCTGAGGTCTGTGATTTATCAGGCAATGGGATTTGAACGATAACTCCGTGAACATCATTGTTTTTGTTTAGGCTATTTATAAGCCTGATCGCTTCCGACTGATCAATAGTATGAACATCAACTTCAACTCCAATATCTGCACCGTAGTTCTGCTTTAATCTCATATAACTATCAACAACAGGGTCAGGGTTGGTTCGAATAATCGCCAACTTGGGACTAATTTTATGTGATTGACGCAAAGTACGAACTTGTTTTGCCTGACGTTCTTTAATAAATCCAGCCAACTCACCGCCATTTAATTCTTTCATATCTAATTTGTTATTTTAGCATAATTGAATAACGACCCATCCTCTAAATAGGTCGTTATCAACTGATATACTTATATATTGAATTTCTATGCGCTTGGTGGAGTGGTTGTGTTATTGTTTTGCGCTGGTGGCGTCTGAGAGTTTCCTCCGCTAGTTGATGGAGTTGCCTTTGCAGGAACAGACCCTTCATACTTTGCGTCGCCAAAGCCCAAAATCAATAATCCGATTAATGAAAATATTATCAATCCAAACACCGCAAAAACAGTATCTTTGCCAAATTTTTTAGCCAATTCTAAAGCTATTAACACATACAAGACTAAGGCAGCTATTCCAAAAACAAATCCGATTATTGGGATAACACCCCCTAAACCGACAATTGCCCACCATCCAGGCTTACCAGCAATTTCGGCCAACACCCATCCGTTGTAAATTGGGATGATAGCTTTCCAGCCTTCTACCCCGGCCTTTGTGAATACCTTCCATAATGCAACAATAGCAACGACCACAAAGACAAGCCATATGCCCATAAAAAACCCAGCAGTTGCCTCTGGACTAGCCGTTGAATTATATGTAGTACTGTATGTTTGTGCTAAAACATCAAGCATATTCCCCTCCTATGCTCTTAATTAATATGCTCGAATTATATACCTGTTTTGCTAAAAATAAAATGCTTTTTTTGCGCAATCTAACATTTTACAAACCACTATATATCTGTTAATATATCTAGCGTGTTGGGCCAGTAGCTCAGTTGGTTAGAGCACCTGCCTCTTAAGCAGGGTGTCGAGGGTTCGAGCCCCTCCTGGCCCTCCATGAAATGTGCCCACTTTGTGTGGGTGTTTTTCATGGATATTTATTGTGTTCTCGAACTCGAGACGCCCGTAGGGTGGAGAGGTGAGACTTGCCGGTGGCAAGTCGCAAGGAAATCTTCCGATGGCAACTAGCTTGCCAATCGCGAAGTTTCGGGCTCGCCAGAGGTGAGTCGAGCCCCTAATGGCCCTTCAAAATAACAGCTCCTATTTCTTTAGGAGTATTTTTTTTGAAATTTCCGATAATATTATGGTCTACTTTTTAAAAACTAAACATAAATTTTAAACTCAGTATATTACATATTGACAAACATTATAATGTAGGCATATTTTAAGTATATATAATTAAAGGAAATTTGTATGAAATTATTCAGTTTGGTTTTATTCTTTCATATACTAGCTGCCATTGTTTGGTTGGGCGCTGGTGTATCGTTAGATCTTTTACGGCAAAATGCCTCAAAAACTAAAGATAAAAACAAAATAAAACTCGCAATTAATAACAATGCTAAACTAAGTCAACAATTGTTTGCGCCTGCTGGCTTAACAGCTTTGATTACAGGTATTTTGATGGTAATAATTAGTAAAAAACTATTCTTTTCAGATACATGGATATTAATTGCGTTAGTTGGGATTCTTATTGCAATTATTCACGGTGCTTTAGTTGTATCAAAGCAGGCTAAAGACTTTTCAGAAATTGATGTAAAAAGTAAAGATTTTAATGTAGCATACAAAAAGTTTGTGTTTTCTTCAAAAATAAGCATGGCTATAATTACAATAGTTCTTTTAGATATGGTAGTGAAACCAAAATCAAATTACTTAAGTTATGCCTTGTATTCTATCCTGATATTTGCAATATACCTATTCACTGCCAAAAAACACAGTACACTTCAAAAATAGTTTAACTAAAAAGCGCTAATACAGGAAAATTAAATTTATTTTAGGCAGTTTTGTCATATTGCCATTTATTTAGTAATTTATACAAAAGTTACCTTGCATTCTTATTTATTATGTGTTATCATAATATAATCTATGAGTATGAAGCACCCCGAAATACACCCAGCTTTTTTAGATTTACCAGATATTTCTTTTGCTAAAGTCTGTACAGAGGCATTAAATGGTGATTTTACATTTTCTAGCCATCAGAGTAATTCTGAACTATATGATATGGAAGGTTTTCCACCAGTACCTTCTTATATTACATCTATGACTGCAACATATTTAGAAAATACACCGGAAGGCATTCCATTGCTATGGTCTCAATCTGCATTCGTAGATAAAGATTTAGTTACTGTAGATGAAATTGCAGACCAATATAATTCTAGTGTTGGGGTTTTAAAGAAAGACTCTAGTACTTTAGATATTTTAGATACTATAGGTGTTTCTGTTGAAGATCATAACCCTAATCTAAGCGGATTACAGAATTTACAAGCTTGGTACTTAAGTAAGGTAATGGAGTCTGAAAATCAATTAGTTGCTGGTTTTATTACGGCTAAAACAGTTAAAGAAAATCAATTAATTGATGCAATTATTACTCCAAGTATAGTTTTTGATGAATTGCCACTATTTGCAAGAGACGCAATAGCAAAAATATTACCAGCCATTAATACATCTTTAGAAGATGAATTTATAGACCCAGAATATAAAGAAGTAGTAGACAAAGCAACTAAAGCTTTTTTACAAAACGACCCAATACTTGAAAGTCTAGGCTCATTTGTTACCGCAACTTTCTTACCTGATACAAAGGTTATGGCTGGACGGCTTCAAGCAGGCAATAAAAACAGATTGCAGTCTAAGCCTAAAGGCAATCGAGCCCAACGAAGAAAACAACAAAGAAAAAAATAAAAAACTAAACTTAAAAAATAATAAATTAATCAAAAATTTTATTTTATTTTAGTTAGCTGTTTGCTAATTCTGTTAGTTTTTTAACAGTATTAATATTCCTAATTGTTATATTGTTGTAAATACTTTTATTACTAATAAGCTTTTGCAGACTGCCTCTCTGTTGATTTTTTCTGCTTATGTTAGAAATTACCGCACCTTCAACATATTTCATGGTTTCTATTTCGGGCTTGTAACCTATTTTTTGTAATATTTGCCGATTATTTACAGAATTAAATAAAAAAATTACATCAGACTTGAAGCCTGTTTTTTCGTTATTTAGAGTATCGTTTGTCCAGTTTGATGGTATGACATCAGAAATAGCTTTCATCTGCTCTGCCGAGAACAACAAAGCCATTACAGGAAACTTACAAAAATCTTCCAAAGCTTTTTGAATTTTTAAAACAGATGGTTTTGTTTTGCTTGAAAATACCGCATTACCAGAATTTATATAAATAACTACATCCCGAAAGCCCAAACTTTCAAGTACCAATTTGAAATCTTCTTTTCGCAACAGACGATTTCCACCTACATTTACGCCTCGCAATAGTACAACGTACTTGAAATTTTTACTCAAAATTAAACCTTTTAACTTTCAATATTCTGATATTATTATCTTTTTCTGATTCATCAGCACTTTGAAGTATCCTGGCTTTTTAGATAGTTCTACCCAATTTTCTGGGCATACTTGCCAACTCAAACCATATTTATCACTTAACCAGCCACAAACACCTTCCTTACCGCCATCGGCAGTTAATTTAGACCAATAATAATCTATTTCTGATTGATCTTTGCAAGGTATCATAAATGATACAGCTTCGTTAAATTTAAATTCAGGCCCTGCATTAATTGCCATTAACTTTGTACCCAGTATTTCAAACTCAATTGTTAGAACTTTACCAGCTAATTCTAGTTGAAAATCTGCCAAACCCTCTTCTTTTGTTTTAGGATAATATTCTGTGCTTAATATTTTCCCGTCTGAAAAAACCGTCATATAAAAGTCTACTGCTTCTTGGGCAATACCATCAAACCACAAATTTGGAATTATCTTTTGCATTTTTACCTCTACTACTTTAAGTTAACTTTTATTGCATCAGCAACTTGTTTAGCCATTTCTAATGTACCTGAGCTAGGCTTTGTACCAGTATAGTTAGTAATAATATAAATGTTGGCGCCTTTTAATATTGTTAGATTATGTAAATTTGCATCCCACATTGCTTTATCTCCATACCCAGAAACCTCTTGAAGACCACTAGTATTTACATCAAAATAACCTTTATTGGTATCTACGCCCGTTTGAGATTTAGCTGAACGCACTAGTAGACTAATGGTTTTCTTATTCTTAGCTATGTCCATTACAGATCCACTGGTCGGCGCAGTAAAGTATGTACAATTGCTAACCTCTAAGTCTTCACTCGATACTGCATCAGTAGGAGCAGATCCTGTTTGAGTTTCTGGCCCTAGAATTGTTTTCGCCACTGGCTCAGTCAACACATCACAAGCCTTAACTGTTACTATCTTTGTCTCGCCTGAAGAAACTTCCTGAGAATTTAAATTCTGTGAATTATTTTGTGGGTCATATGCCGACTTAGGCTCAGATTTATTTCCCATAACAAAAAAACCAATCCCCACAACAGCAACTATGCCAATTATTAAGCCTATTAATACTTTTTTATTCATAAATTACCTCCATTTATTGTTTATACATTAAATAATACTCCCAATTTTAATAAATTTCATTAATTAATTTGAATTACGAATTTGCTTATGCTTATATATAAATATGAAAAATAATCAAAAAGGGTTCTCTCACATTTTATTAATATTAATTTTTGTAGTTGTGCTAGGAGGTGCGCTGTTTTTTGCATATTCTCGGGTAAGCTCAAACAATAACAATAAACCTAAAAATCAATCAAATAATAATGCTACTAACAATCAAGAAGGTTCTAAACAGCAACAAGCCAGTAATTCAGACGAGCCTAAAATTAAAAATTTACCTATAAAAGTAGGTAAATATGACCCCGCAACAGGTATGGCGGGAGATATGAAGTTTACTAAATGGGCGTCTATGAAAACCGGCGGGCTAGAAGCGGTATTTTTAGAGTACGGCAATAAAATAAAAGCCAATAGCGCCAGAGAGAGCAGACTAAACCCCCAGCCAACTTTTGTTGCGCCACTTGGCACAAAAGTACACTCAATTGTTGATGGCACCGTTTATGATGTTCCAAAACTCTACAGTAACGACTATAGCATTATGGTTCAAGGTAAAGATCAGTCAGTAATTTTTGAAACAGAACATGTGATAAATCCTCTCGTCAAGAAGGGTGATGCAGTAAAAGCTGGGCAAGTCATCGCTGAAGTTAGCGATTACGATAGCCGAAATCTCGACGGGCTTGGGTTAGTGGAAATGGGTGTATTACTTCCGGGCAACCCGCCTCAACACGCGTGTACTTTTGACTATCTAGATTCATCCGTCAAAAATGAAATATCATCTCAGATCACTCAGCTAATGACTGATTGGGAAAGCTTTATGGGCGACCAAAATATATACGACCAAGCAAGTATGCCAGTACCAGGTTGCGCAACTCAAGATAAAGTTGAAGGCTAAAGTTTAGATTCTCGATTCATTTAGTGAAGCTTAAGTTATTAATGAGTGCAAAGCACAACTTAAGTTCATAATTAAATTATTGTTAAAATGCCCCTTTTGGTCTTGCTATCTTTCAAACAGCTGAATTGAGTCAACCTCAATTATTGGTGCAGTTTGATGAACAATATCTAAAGCCCTATTCTCAATAACCAACTTATTATAGTTAGTGATACTATCTTCATCGCTCATTGGAAGCCAAGCTAGGTCTATGCTTGGCGTCTTTTTGAAAAAATTTAAGCTTAAATCTCCCATACAACGAGCAAATTCATCTGGAATGAATTTGTCATCACCAGCTTCTTCTAGCGATAAAGACAATTTCCTTTGACTCTTTGCATCAATTCCTAAAAGCTTCGATTGTTGCTTAATTTGCATATCTGAGTACTTCGGACTATTGAGTTGTGTTTTTTCAAATGATATCTTATTAGCCCGAAGTTTTATTGGACCAGTTTGACTCAAGGCATCTTCTATAGCTGAGTTATCTCCCTCTTTAATGATACTTTGTAGAACTCCAGCCCCAAACTTACCAGCTATTTCCAAAAAAGTAGTATCAGGTATTTTAATAGGCACCAAAGCTTTTGAAAATCTGTTAAATATTTTATCTACTGCTACATTTAGGTTCTCAATACTTTGGCGATCGACTAATCTCCCTATAGAAAAATTTGATCTTGCCATAAAATTTATTGTACCATATCTTTTACTATTTTATTACTTTATGGTACTTATGTTAAACTTCTTCCTTTTTTCCTAACGCCGCAACTGCATATTTAGCCGATGCTTCAACTCCAGATTCAATAAAAGATTCTTCAAGATACTTTCCAGCTCCCTGCAATACAACTGAACTCTCAAAACAATCATAATCATCGGCAATATTGGCTAAATAATGAGTACCAACCGCTACCCAAGACTTAAAAGCTGAATCTTTCCCAGTTTTATCTGGGTGGATTTCTTGGTTACGAAGCTTAGCAACCACCGTAAAAACCGAATTAGTAATATTCTGAATCGCTAAAGCACCAGCAAACTCTCGGTTAATAATTTGCCTTTTATACAAAGCCGGCAGACATGATGCAACAGCTAATTTATCAAAGGTGGCATCTACTGCTTCACCCAGCGGACTTTTAGTGCCAGTTTTGTCTGCAACAAAACCATCGGCTATGTCTAAAGCTCTGCCAAGACCAATTTGTGTCAGAGCCTTAACATCATTTTTCTTAGCAATATTTCTTGCCCCCTGAATAGTCAATGCTAACCCAGCTAGACTAATCAAATTTGCAGGTGTAATAATTCCATTTGTTCTATCTGCAACTTTTTGATATTTATTCCATTTTGTTGAATCTGTTAATTCCCAATCGGCTAACTTGCCAGTTCTGTGCATATTTCTTTGCATTAAATCTACCAATCCGCCCACCAATTTTTTAACTTAATTTACAATCATTATAACTTAGTTACTTCTTATATTCTAATTTCTGTTAAAAACAACTTATATAGTTTCATTTTCTTACTTTTTTTTCAAAGATAGTGTATAATTATTGTTTGTCATCTAAACTTTGGCTTTTATTATGTATTCAAAACAAGACTTATTGGAGTATGTGGGCAAAGTAACTTTAGCTATTATGATTATTATAGCTGGAATTTTGTGTATTGCTTCACTAATTTCAATTATTAGCCCACCAGTTTCGGCTCAGACTCAACAAACAAGTTCAATGACTTCTCAGCCAACTACGAGTCTTTTTTCTGAAAGTATAATTGATAGCCCTAACCTAGTAACCGGCTTCTTTGCATTAACAATCAACGGACTAAGTAACTTTGCAAATAGTACGGTAGCTAATGTTAACGAAACAGCCAACCAATTCACAAGTGCTGCTTCTGTTGCAAGTAAATCTAGTCTACGATTTTTAGCAACAAGCGCTAAAGTAACGGCCCAAGGAATTGGCTCAGGAATAAAGTTTGTTGGCAATAGCTTGGTTTTTGCAGGCAAAGGAGTTCTATTTATTGGTAAAACTTTTGCTTCTGCTTTATTTACAATTTTAAAACTGCCGGGCTTCTTATTCAGTAAGGTCACAACTAAAACTCTGAATAGCTCTTTAGTTAGGCCATCAGATTATCAATCTGCCGAACTCATAGATCCAAATTCTACCGAACTTCTAACAGCACTTACAGCACTGCCTCCAACAGAAACAAATAAAAATTCAAGTTCCGTTGAATCAACTCCTATAAATATTAGCGACGGCCCAATTTGGCCAATTAAGGGTAGAATTACGACACAATTTGGTGTAGCTCATTGGCCTTACCAACCAACTCATACAGGTTTAGATATTAGCGATGGAAAGCGTTCTGGAACTACCGCCATTAAACCCTTCAGAAGTGGCAAAGTTATTGAAACAATAAAATCAAACTCTGGTTATGGTAATCATGTAATTGTTGATCATGGTAATGGAGTAACTTCTTGGTATGCTCATTTGTACTCTATAAGCGTAAAAGTGGGCGATCAAGTTTCTACCAATACCACAATTGGCTATGAAGGCTCTACTGGTATGTCTACTGGCACACATCTTCACTTTGAAGTAAGAGTGAACAATAAAGTGGCTGACCCTCACAAATTTGTAGCGGGCGAACCCTACTGAAATAAAACTAAAATCATTCAAAATTACTAAATATCCTTTATAATAGCACTAGCATGTTAAGAAGGAATAATCGTGGGACTACTTTAATTGAACTAATGATTAGTCTCACGGTCTTGGCCATCGTTGCGCTTAGTATGTTTTCGCTTTTTACGGCTCTTGTGAACAGTGCGGTTGTGGCTAAACGCCGGGCCGTTGCGTCTACGCTCGCCACAAATCAAATGGAGTACTTAAAGTCATTACCATATGACGACTTAGCCATAGATGGCGGAAGTATATATTCACCAGATCCTTTACCAGCCGAAATAACTAATAAAATAGATGGCGTAACTTATAAAGTAAAATCTAGCATAAATTATATAGATGATGCTTACGATGGTTGTGCTAACTACCCCACTCAACAATTAAAAGAACTTTACTGTCGAAATTATCCTTCACCAACTGGAGCACCAGACCCAGACACAAACCCACAAGATTATAAAATTGTTCATGTTTCAGTTTTAGACAGCAAGAATACTCAACTAGCAGAATCCGATACTCAAATTGCATCGAGAGTTTCAGAAACTGCAAGCACAACAGGCGCACTATTCGTGACAGTTCTAGACAGCAATGGCAACCCCGTCTCATCTGCAAATGTTTCAGTATCAAACACTTCACTGAATCCCGATGTTAATGTTTCTGACTCGACCGACTCAAATGGCATAGCTATTTTTTATGGACTACCTCCAGACACGACTAATTTCGACTATAATATTACGGCATCTAAAAACGGCTACTCTACTCTATCTTCAATTTCACCCTCTGGTAGCTTGCAACCTACTTACCCAAATCAAAAAATATTAACCCAACAATCATCACATCTAACTCTTACAATCAAACCATTTTATGAACATAGTTTATTAATTGAAGCGACCGACACCAGCGGATCGGCAATTCCTGGTGCAAAAATATCTATAAAAGGTGGTTATAAAAAGTATACAGACACCGCTGATACAAGTTACTATTTTAACAATCAATCTCCTACCGATTCACGCCCAACAACAGATAGTTCTGGCTTAACAAGTCTCGATAATTTAGTTCCAGGATCCTTTATCTTCTGTGGAGACAATGGTGCTAGTGGTTGCACTAACGGCGGTACTAATTATTATCTTGCAGCAGCTGTTCCATATGGTGGCACAAACCCATTTAACCCCATTGTAGTACCTGTAAACGATTCAACCACTCAATCAAATCCAAAATATAACTACAATGGCGTAGATTTTGCCCAAAAAGTTAGGCTTATTTTATCTACCAACTCATCTTTCCCTAGAATCAATAGTTTATCTCCTTACGAAACTAATCTTTCAGACGGTTTACTAGCAAATTTTGCATTTACAATAAATGGCGCCAACTTACCATGTAATTCAAACCCTGCAAGCTGTACCACGCAAGTAAAATTTACTCAAAATTCTAACACTTATACAGCCTCTTGTACTGGCTCGAGCGTTGGCACCGATCTAAGTTGTACTGTTGATTTAACTGGTGTAGTAGCTGGTTCTACCTATTTAGATCTAACTGTCAATAGCTATAATCTGTCGATTCCAGTAACTTTACCGTTAGGAGGCATAATTGTTGGACCGTAAGTCGAGTAAACTTCACCATCAATCTAATTCGGGTTTTACTTTAGTTGAGTTAATTATTGTTATGGTTGTGATTGGTATACTCACTTCATTTATGTTTAGCATTTTTAACAATACCTTCAACCAATACTTTGCGCTTCAAAGGGAGGGTACTAATTTTACAGATTTAGCATCGCAATCACACCGAATCTCAAATGTTTTACGAGGAGCTACCGATGTTACTATTGCCAACAACAGTGAGCTTGAGGTTTATGCTTATTTTGCACCGAGCGATATATATGTTTCAAAAATTAGATATTACAAAAACGCCACTGGTAAAAAAATTCTCGCCGATATTACCAATATGACCGCCAACCCCCCAATTGGTGTGCCTATTCCAAGTAGTTTAAAAACTTACACAATTTTAGATAACTATACAACTGTTTCAGGAATTGATTTATTTGATTACCTCTCTTCTGCGGGCGATGATCTACCCATGCCAATTACGGATTTAACCACCATAAAGGGAATAAAAGTAAACCTAGCCGTTCCAACCAGCAATTCCAACGTCTATCAATCTGTGAGTGTGCAAGTTAATTTAAGAAACCGAAAGACCAATTTATGACCAAAACTTTCAATAAATCTGGCTTTACACTACCTACAGTACTTGCTTTTATATTAGTTGTAGCAATTCTTTCGGGCTTTTTATTGCAAGTCATTTTAACTAACTTTGTTATGGTAGGTAATCAGGTTGATCGTCAGAAAGCTTTTAATATTGCTGAAGCTGGCATTAATTACTATCTTTGGCATCTATCTCATAATCCTGATGATTTCAAAGACGGTAAAACTACCCCGACTAGCCCAGACCCTACACTAGGCTATGGGCCATACGAACATCAATACATTGACGATGATGCCAAGAATAGTGGTACTTATACTCTATGGATAAATCCTCAAGGTAACGGTTCTACAGTTGCGACTGTAAGATCAATTGGTAAAGTAAACGGAACAAATATCACTAG
Source organism: uncultured Candidatus Saccharibacteria bacterium (assembly GCA_964603625.1). GTDB lineage: Bacteria > Patescibacteriota > Saccharimonadia > Saccharimonadales > JAGQNJ01 > HK-STAS-PATE-36. The sequence goes on along the minus strand of CAZRVM010000009.1, from coordinate 15,171 downwards.
AACTATCGAGGCTAAAATTGGTGCAACTTCATTTGCGAGTTATGCGTTGTCATCAGACAGTGCAATTTGGTTTGGAAATACAGAATCTGCTGATGGTCCAGTACACTCAAATCAAGGAATTAGAATGGATGGTGCTAGCAATTCAGATATTACCAGTGCGAATAACGACTATGTTCCACCGTATTCCCTTGGTGGCGATGGGGGGTCGCACCCCGGTGTTTGGTGTCACCCAAGTGTCTCCTCGCCAGTAGATTGCAACAGTAGATCTAAGGTAGATTGGCGATTTCCTGTACCTTTAGTTGATTTTAATCAAGTTAGTGGTAGTTTATGTTCAATCAAAAAAGAAGCATTTGAAAATGATTCTTCCACTGCTGGCTATGCTAGTCAACCTAATGCTTGTAATTTAACACCTAATGTTAGAACCGACTCTTATATTCCACAAAGAAATACCAATGGTAGCTTTAGTATTACTAGAGGTTATTTAATTCAACTAAACTCAAACGGAACATACGATTTATATCGCGTCAATGGTGAGAACGACCGTTCAACCCCTTATACGTCTGCCCTTACAAGACAATCAGTTGAAAACGGCATACCAATTCCTAGCAACGGCGTAATATTTACTGAAGATAATGTTTGGGTGCGAACAAATCCTACATTTACGGGCAGAGTTACCATTGCATCTGGCAGATTAGCAACATCTAGAAACGCTAATATTGTAATTGCCGATGATGTTAAATACAGTACCAAAAATGGTTCAGATTCAATTGGTTTAATAGCCGAAGACTCAATCATAATTGCCCCCTATGCACCGCCATCAAGTGGTAGTTTTACTTTTGAAATAAATGCTGCTTTACTAGCCCAAACTGGTTCGGTTGAATATCCTAGTCGTTATAGAACAGACCAATATCGATGCACTAGAGGTTGGGTCAATAATAATCAGAACTTCGTATTTTACGGTTCAGTAGCCTCTAGGCAAACTTGGACTTGGACTTGGCAAATGGGTGGTTCTTGCGGAGATGCTGTATATAGTGATGGTCATTACAGGTCAGGAATTTATCATAATACCACTTCTTACGACAACAATCTTTTATATGCGCCACCACCAAGTTATCCAATTACAGCTGGTTATAATATACTTAACTGGCGAGAAGTACTAACAACCCCTTAATAACTCAGAACTCGAACAAACCTAAATTCCTTACATTCTTTAATTTATTTTTTAGGGTGTATAATTAAAAAGCTTATGTGTTTATCATTAATTAATTGATTACTTTAAGTTAATTATGCAACCAGAAAATAACCCCTCTCCTAGTCAAACTACACCAAAAACGGCAACTAATGCTAAAAATAGTGACGATTATGCTCGCGCACTGGCTACTATGGCTACTATTGATTATCAAATGAGAGAAAGGTCTCAACCAGAAACAAAGCATTTTATCTCAAAAAAAATGTTAATTTCAATTATTATTTCTTTAATTTTATCTATTCTTACTCTCATAATTGGGAAGGTTGCAACTCGCAAACATACCCCTGCTCAAGACAGTCAAACAGTAGACCAATTACTACAAACTACCAAAGATGTTCGAGACCTAGAAAACCAATAATTTATTATTTTTCAGATTTAATTTTTTTAAAAGTGTGTAACTTGGAGTTTTCACCCACCCTACCTAAATAGGTATTTAGTCTTTTTCTTTAGTTTGGTTATTAGTAGTGTAGCAGTACTGGCTATTACCATTATTCCACCCATGGCTATTGTGATTAGAGAGTTTATTCCGGTATTGGCTAGTTGACTATAAGTTTCGTTAGTTACGGCTAGTCCAACTGGATCTTTTATCACGCCTACTGTAGGGTCTAGATCTAGCTCTGAATTGTCTGTAATAACATAAGAAAAGTTAAGTGCGTGATTATGGTTAATCGTTGACTCTGTTATTGATACATTTGCCTCAGTCGGAAGGTTTGAATAAGTATTATTATCTGGATTAAACTTCCTTGCTACCACTTGGTTAGGTTTTAGGTCTGTTTCAAAAGTAAAAGCAACTACATTGCTTGGGCTATTAACCGTAAAGCAAAAACCGACCAATCCTAAAGGATACTGAAAATTAGTGTCTGGAGCTGTAGCAGACTCTTTGCTTACACTCGAACAAGTAATACTCGTGTTTAATGGCGTAAATAGAACTATACTCTTGCCGTCTACAGCGTTTTGTAAACTTGCAGAATTATTTGATGGTGGTGGAGTTGGTGCTTCATAGCTAAATTTCTGGATCCTATATTTATCTAAAGCAAAGACACTACCAGAATCAACTGCCACATCAGATAATTCAAAAAATTTGTTACTACTAAAGCCAATTGATCCCCACTTGCTTACAAAATTACCTGCACTATCGAATTTTTGAATACGGTGATTATTCATATCACTAACATAAATATTATTAGAGCTATCAATTGCTAGACCAGCAGGTAAGTTAAATTGTCCATTGCCAGAGCCCAAACTACCGAACTTACTAATATATGTACCTGTGCTATCGAATTTTTGAATACGGTGATTATTCATATCACTAACATAAATATTATTAGAGCTATCAATTGCTAGACCAGCAGGTAAGTTAAATTGTCCATTGCCAGAGCCCAAACTACCGAACTTACTAATATATGTACCTGTGCTATCGAATTTTTGAATACGGTGATTATTCATATCACTAACATAAATATTATTAGAGCTATCAAAAACCATCTTGATTGGGCTGTTAAATTGCCCGTCTCCAGACCCGCCTATGCCGAATTTACTAATATATGTACCTGTGCTATCGAATTTTTGAATACGGTTATTGCCAGAATCTACCACAAAAACATTGCCAGAACTATCAATTGAAATTGATATGGGGTTGCTAAACTGTCCGTTACCAGACCCGCCTATACCGAATTTACTGACATATACGCCAGTGCTATCGAATTTTTGAATTCGATTGTTGCCAGAGTCTGCTACAAAAATATTGCCAGAACTATCTGTTGCAACTGCTATTGGGCTATTAAATTGCCCGTCTCCTGCCCCACTTGAGCCGAATTTACTAACATATACGCCAGTGCTATCGAATTTTTGAATTCGATTGTTGCCAGAGTCTGCTACAAAAATATTGCCAGAACTATCTTTAAAAAATGAACGAGCTTTATAGAAATTTCCATTAGAATCTTTACCACCATGCCATTGAGTAATATAGTTACCAGAACTATCAAGTTTTTGAATTCGATTATTATTATTACCGGCAACTAATAAATTATCAGCACTATCAATTGCTAGCCCGCCAGGATTATAAAACTGCCCATTGCCAGAGCCCATTGTCCCCCATTTACTTATATACACTCCATCATTATCAAACTTTTGAATTCGGTGATTATAGTTATCTGCCACATAGACATTGTTAATACTATCTACAGCCACAGAATAAGCATGGTCAAACTGACCATCACCCGTACCAACGGTACCCCATTTACTAACATATGTACCAGAATTATCAAACTTTTGAATTCGAGCATTCCCCATATCTGCAACAAAAAAGTTATTATTGCTGTCCATAACTATATCTGTTGGTGAAGTAAACTGCCCATCACCCGTACCAACCGTACCCCATTTACTTAAATAATTTCCCCCACTATCAAATTTTTGGATTCGGTGATTCATAGTATCTGCAACTAAGATATTATTTGATCCGTCTACAGTCAGCCCATAAGGGAAATTAAACTGCCCATCACCCGTACCAACCGTACCCCATTTACTTAAATAATTTCCCCCACTATCAAATTTTTGGATTCGGTGATTCATAGTATCTGCAACATAAACATTATTTGCAGAATCTACTACTATTCCATTTGGAGATTCAAATTGACCATCTCCAGACCCTTTTACACCCCACTGTGTAATATAATTGCCGGTGCTATCTAATTTTTGGATTCGGTGATTATCTTTGTCTACAATATAAATATTATCACTACTATCTAAAGCAACATCTACTGGATGATCATAACGACCATTACTAGTGCTAATAACGCTTTCGTAATTTGGAGGCGCTTCAAACGCAAAAGCCACAGAAGTTAACCCCATAGTGGCAAAGACCAATGAAAATATAAATAATATTGAAAATAGGCCAAATTTAAGTCTATTTTTTACTATTTTTAAATTATTAATAATATTTTCTAAAAATAAAGTTTTCAACTTTTTATTTCTCCAATTTCTATTTGCAATGTACTATTTAAAGCTTATGTTAAAATTTTTTTAAAATCAATAATGCAATATTAAACAACAACAAAGTTGATACTTTTTTAAAGATTATATTACTAAATATACTGCTTATTTTTATTAGGTATTATCTGTTATTTTTAAATCTATTGAATAATTAGAATTTTATTTTTTGTTGTTCTTTTTACTACTTGTTCAATAACACTCCTTTTTGATTTTACGCAAAAAATAACTATTTAAATTACACTTAATTTATAATTGGCTTAACGCAATAAACACAAAAAACACAAAGGCAATTGATAAAACTATGCCTATAGACCCAGTAATAATCCCGACCATTGCAATTGTTTTTTCACCCATTTTACAGTAAAGAGTATTAAGAATATATTTTTAGAATACTACACCCCCGCAGCTGACAACATAATTACAAAAAGTAAGGTAATTAGAGTTACGAACAAGACACTAATTGCCCCAGTAATTATTCCTACAAATGCCATAGCCTTACCACCTTTTTTCTTGCCCACAATACCAAGAATAATACTAACAATGCCTAACACAAAAGGTAATCCTTGGATAATAAACATTGTTAGAATTGATAGAATTCCTATAACCATACTGGCAATAGAAAGACCCGATTTATTTCCGCTAGGTACTGCAACAGTACTACCTTGACCGACTGGGTTTAGGGTGGGAGTATTAAGTGTTTGTTGACCAGTATTTGTGGGTTGTTGTGATTGGTCTACTTGAGGTTGTGTTACCACTTCATTTTGCACGGGCACGCTACTTGCCACACTAACAATTTTTGCACCACAATTACCACAAAAAGCTGCACCTGGTAATAAATCTTGGTCACAGTTACTGCATTGCACATCTTCATCTTTTCATAAACAAAAGCTTTATTCAACTTTAATTAGGTTCTTTTACCGCAAAATGAACAATACAGCATATTTTTTGGATTTGGGTTACCGCAAAATTGGCAAAAATTATTAGCCCCTAGACTGCTCTGCCCTCTTGCTTCATCGCCTTTTTGGGCTTTTTTAAAAAGCACAAATAACATTATATTTAGCCCCACCGTTATAATCAAAACTACAAGCATTCCCAAACCACCCGCAAACGCAAAAAAATCATAAATTGTGTGCACCAAAACAGCCGAAGTAAAGCCACCTACAACTACCAACCAAGACTTATTTAAAACTTTTTTATACGCCAAACTTATTCCAAATAATATTGTAAATCCAGCGTGTAGGTATGGTAAGAAAATTATTCTGAATATTCCTGTACCAATTCCGTAAGAAAGACCATAACCTATATTTTCTATCATTCCAAAAGTTAAAGCTGTTATTCCAAAATAAATTACGCCATCAGTAAGTTCGTCGAAATATTTTCTGCTAAAGATGAATAACGCCAACGGTATTGCCTTAACCCCTTCCTCAACCACGCCAATCATTAATGATGCTTGCAATAAATTAAAGCTCATCTCAATATTTTTTCCCGCGTTTAATCCTGCTTCAATTGCTTTAGGGATAAATAAATACTCTAGAATAGATGCAAGAATTAGGGCTAAAAATCCGAACCCCATTGCAGTGAACAATGCGCCAAGTGGTTCTTTGTGCCCTCTATCTTTTTTAATAATAAATTTAATAAAGAGAAATATAACTAAAGCAAATAATGTGAGAGCAATAAGTAAAATCATTTACTCTTAATTTTAAGCTACTTTTGCCTTTTGCATAAAAGTTTTTTAATTAACTTTAGGTCTTAAAAGTAATAATTAAATTTAATTACATTAGCAATTAATATGGTACGCCCGGACGGATTCGAACCGCCGACACCTGGTTCCGAAGACCAGTGCTCTAATCCGCTGAGCTACGGGCGCTTATAATATCTTGAACAATATCACTTTACAACTCTTATTCAAAGAAAGATGTCAATTGGTATTATAACAGATTGTTTCTTAAAATTTATTTTGGTTTTTTAGGTGAAGATTTTTGAGAACCAGCAGAAATAGATTTTATTATTTTTGGTTGTTGCGCTTTTTTAAGCTGATCTACTAAGCTAATTACTAGCTGATGTGCTGTATCGTTACTCATACCTACTCGTGAAACTACTTGCCCAGAATCGCCCAACAAGAAATTTAATACTACCCCATTTTTATTTGCCTCTACAATTGCTCTATCGCTATAAGCAACACGGTTATCTATTGGAATAACCATCATTACCTGTTTTAAAATTTGTTCTTCAATCTTACTACCTTTATTTGTTGCACCAAAACCATAACCCGCCATTTCTAGTATATTATACGATTCGCTCTCTGGTACTTTAAAATAACTTATCAAAGTCATAAGTATATCTTCATCAGGCAATTTATGCCCAGCCTCAAACTGCTCTAATAACTTTGGTTCAATTTCTATAGCACCACTAACTTCTATCAAACTTTGGTTAGCCTGTTCTCTTAACTGCTTTAGCTTTAAACCTATTGATTTAAATGGGTTAGTCTCTTTCATACATTTATATTTTAACCTGTTTTTTAAAGTTTTTGCAAGCAATAAGGTAATTCAAGACTCTTCGAATTTTAACTACAAAATTCTAAGCTATTAATGGTGACTAAAACCTATATTTTTTCTCAAAGCACCCACCTGAATCCCTACTAAGAAAGAGACAATAGTTTTATCTTATTAAATTTCCAAATCTAAGATGATTAAAGAGAGTGGAAAATCCTATATAATAAACTTATGAAAATTCTACAAAACGAACTCCTGGCAAACTATACATCATTAAAAGTTGGTGGAGAGGCTAAAAACCTAATTAAACTAGAATCAAACGACAACATAGCAGAGGTAGTTGAAAACATTAAAGGGAAAATTTGGGTTCTAGGCAGTGGCACAAATACACTAATCTCTGATGAAGGCTTAGATGGAACCACCATCATTAATAACAACGGCTATATTTCTGTCAGCAACAACTTATTAACTGCTGATAGTGGCGCAAACTGGGATGATGTAGTTAAGAAAGCCATAAAAACTAAGCTTTTTGGACTAGAATTGATGAGTGGTATTCCGGGAACTGTTGGTGGTGCAATTGTTGGAAATATTGCTGCATACGGACAGCAAGTTGCCGACACTCTCGATAATATTACTGTCTACAATACTGTAACTAAAAAAATAAATACCATTAAAAACCAATCTCTTGGATTTGCTTACCGCAGTAGTAATTTACAAAAAAATAAGAACTTGATTGTTCTTTCAGCCACTTTTAAACTTTCGCCCAGCCCTACAATGCAACTAGAATATGACTCCGCACTGAAAGTTGCTGTAAAGCTAGGGCTAGTACCACATTCTTTGCAAAACAGACGCAAAATTATAATTGAAACTCGCCGTCAAGCTGGCTCATTGTTAACCAACAACGCATCTAGCCATGCAACAGCTGGCTCTTTCTTCAAAAACCCTGTAGTAAATAAAAATCAAGTGGCGTCTATTTTGGCTTTTGAAGAAACCAATGTAGCGCAATCTATTTTGCTAAGACAGAACCAACTACACGGTGGTAAATCTACAAGAATATCGGCTTCACATGTTCTATTAGCCTCTGGCTTTAAACGAGGTCAAACTTGGGGCAAAGTTCGCTTGCACCCAGATCATATTCTAAAAATAGAAAATATGGGTAGCGCAAAGGCTCAAGATATTTATGATGTAGTTGAGTTCATCATCGGCACTGTTAAATCTAAATTAAAAATTGAACTCCAACCAGAAGTCCAGTTTTTAGGCAATTTTAAATAATCTAGAAATTATTTATCGCTAGGTAACGTAAATTTTGTAGCAAATTCTTTTATCTCATTTTTTAGTTGTTGCAACACTTTTTGATCGTTCTTGTTCTTTATAGCTTGTTGCATCCATTTTGCAATAGTAGCCATATCCTGTTCTTTTAGCCCCCTTGTAGTTATGGCTGGGGTACCTAATCTTAAGCCACTCGGCCTAAATGGTGGCAAGGTATCGTTTGGAATCGCGTTACAATTGGCAGTCAAACCTATTTTATCTAATAACTCTTGAGCTTCACGGCCATCAATTTTAAAACTTGTCATCATATCAACTTGGATTAAATGATTATCGGTACCATTTGTAACTAATTTGAAGCCCCTCTGTATTAACTCATCAGCGAGTTTTTTAGCATTTGCTAGAACTTGACTGGCGTATTTTTTAAATTCTGGCTGAAGAGCTTCGCCAAAAGCTACCGCCTTGGCAGAAATTGTATTCATATGAGGCCCACCTTGAAAGCCCGGAAACACCTCTCTATCAATTAAAGTTGGTAAATTCTCTATAGTTTTTTCAATTTTTTTTAGAGGATTGCCAACTTTCCCGTTAGATAAAATTAAACCACCCCTTGGCCCACGCAGTGTTTTATGAGTTGTAGTTGTAATTATATGAAAACCAAAATCAAATGGATTTGGCATTACTTTGCCCGCAATGAGCCCGGCAATATGCGCCATATCGGCCATTAAAACCGCCCCAACTTCTTTGCCAATTTCAGCAAATTTAGCGTAATCTAAATTTCGTGGGTAACCACTAAAGCCAGCTAAAATAATTTTTGGTTTAGTTTTTAAGGCTACATCACGCATTGCGTTATAATCTATCTCGCCAGTTTCAACATCTTTAATACCGTAACGCACAAAATTATACAATTTTGCACTACTAGTTACAGGATGACCATGCGTTAAATGCCCACCGTGATCTAACTTCATTGCCATTACCGTATCTCCTGGCTCAAGCCAAGCTTGATAAACAGCAATATTAGCAGGCGCACCACTATGAGGCTGAACATTGGCGTGATCTGCTCCAAACAACTCTTTGGCACGATTTATCGCCAACTGCTCAATCGCATCTGTGTTTTCTTGCCCGCCGTAATACCTCTTCCCCGGATAACCTTCTGAATATTTATTTGTCAAAACACTACCTAAGGCTTCAAGTACATCTCGGCTTACATAATTCTCTGAAGGTATTAACTCTAAACCTTCCCTTTGACGAAGTTCTTCATTTTTTATAATTTGTTCAACTTTTTTATCAATCATAAATATCTACCACTAAATAACATTGTAACAGATATATAATGCCTCAATATAATTGTTGCTAATTATTCTTATGATGATATAATCACTCAATAGTGCAAACAACAAACGAAAAAATTGGTAATTTGATATACCGCATAAGGCAAGAGCGCGGTTTAACTCAAGCTGATTTTGCTAAGCAACTCAAAACTAGCCAGTCTGCCGTTAACCGAATAGAACACGGCCGTCAAAACTTAAGCCTTGATATGCTAGCTCGTATTAGTGATGCTCTAAATAAACAAATCATCAATGTTTCTAACGATTCAATTAATCTTCGTATTGAAGGTGGACACGAACTTAGTGGCTCAATTACTCTAAAAAGAAGCAAGAATGCAACAGTTGCCTTGCTTTGTGCTAGCTTACTTAACTACGGCACAACAATTATTAAATCTGCACCTAAAATTGAAGAAGTTTATAGAATTATTGAAGTGTTGCAAAGTATTGGTGTAAAAATTAGTTGGATAAATGACTCCGATATAGAAATAAAAAGACCCTTGAAGCTCAACCTCAATACAATTAACGAAGCTTCGGCTAAAAAAACTCGTAGTGTTTTAATGCTACTTGGCCCATTAATGCACGAATTTAATAACTTTAAAATCCCCTATTCTGGTGGCTGCAAATTAGGTAAACGCACAGTAGCGCCGCATTTATATGCGCTAGAAGAATTTGGCGTGAATATCGATGCTAAAAACGATCATTATAATGTGGTAGTCAATAAAAAATTGCCCAAAGATAGAGTGGTACTTTACGAAGCCGGCAATACTGTAACCAATAATGCATTAATGGCTAGTGCTAAAAGTAATGGCTCAGTAATTATCCATGGAGCCAGTGCCGATTATATGGTGCAAGATCTATGCCAATTTCTAAATCAACTAGGCGTTAAAACAAAATTTTTAAGTGGATCCAACATAGAAGTTAACGGTGTTCCTAAAATAAATAAACGCGTAGTTTTTACTCCTACCGAAGACCCAATAGAAGCTATGTTTTTTATCTCGGCTTGCGTTACTACCAACTCAAAACTAACAATTAAACGAGTGCCAGTAGATTGGATTGCCTTAGAGCTTCTTAAACTACAAAAAATGGGCTTAAAATTTCATAAATCAGCTCGCTACAAATCAGACAACGGTGTTACAGATTTGGTTGATTTAAGTATAGAAAAACACAACGGCGATTTAGTTGCTCTAAAAGACAAACTCCATCCAAATTTATGGCCAGGCATCAATCCAGACAACATTCCTTATTTTGTGCCAATCTGTGGCGTTGCTAAAGGTAGGACTCTTATTCATGATTGGATTTTTGAAAACCGAGTAATCTATTTTACTGAAATGACAAAAATTGGAATGAATATTGAACTAGCTGACCCTCACAGACTTTATGTTACTGGGCCAACCCGTTTTACGGCTGGTGAAGTAGTTAGCCCACCGGCACTTCGGCCAGCTAGTTTATTACTGATTGGAATGCTATCTGCAAATGGAACAAGTGTTTTGCGTAATATCTATACAATAAATCGTGGCTATGAAGATATTGCCAATAGGCTAAACAGTATTGGTGCTAAAATTACCATCCTTAATGAAATATAAAACCACAACCTGACTAAAAGTTAAGAATTTTCTTTTAATTCATCTATGATTTTATCACTAGCCTTATCAGCCGATGTACCGTCAACATTTATTACTTGATAGTTGGTATTTTTAAATGAATTTAGTTCAACAGTAAATTTTTCAAATCTGCCACGCGTTGGCCCATGCCCACCTTTTCTTATGCGATCTTTAATTCGAGAATAGGCTAATTCTGAATCAATTTCAACTTCTACTACTATTATTTTTAATTTTACTCCAACTACTTTCGCAAAATCGTAAAGGCGTTTTGTCATTTTATTGAAAATTTCTAAATTAGAAAACGGCTGATTCCAAATCACTAATTTTTTAGCTTCAATTCCATCGTAAGCCTGTTGCCTTAAAAACCTATAGGCAAATAACTTGGGGTCTACCCCCTGAATCTTCATAGTTTCTACATGATTCAAATAGGCCTTTCCTTGATAATCTATACTGTCTGGATCTAAGATTAAAATATCTGCCTGAATTTTTTCACTCAAAAATTTTGCAATTGTAGATTTACCACTTCCAGGAATACCTCTTATAAACAATACCGTTGCCTGATTTTCTTTAATTGTCATATATAAGATTCTAAACGAAGTGTTTAAAATAAACTAGCCTAGTAAAAATACTTTGCGTATTATGCTACAATAACAAAAGTAATTATTAAAATAACCAATGTTTAGCCTAACTGAATTTACTCAACACATTAGTAAAGCACTTGTACTCAGTATTATGTCGCTCTCTTTAGCTATACTTTTTACACCAATTTATACTTATTTTGCCTACAAACACAAACTCTGGAAACGCTCAAGAACTCACTCTGCTTCAGGAGACGAACTAAAAGTAATAAGTAAACTAAGAATAAAGCGAACTATACCTTTAATGGCTGGCCTTGTGATTATCCTCGCAACAACTTTAGTAACAGTCCTTTTTAATCTTGACCGAGCTCAAACTTGGCTTCCGCTTGCAGCTCTACTAGGCGGTGGTACAGTTGGCCTAATAGACGACATCATCAATGTACGCGGTAGTGGAGGCAATGTAGCTGGATTACGCCCCAAGCTCAAGCTAGCTATGGTGTTGGGTGTTTCAGCAATCGCAGCCTGGTTTTTCTATTACAAGTTAGGCTACAGTTCAATCTTATTGCCTTTTGTGGGTGAATTTTACATTGGTATTTTGCTTATTCCACTGTTTATTTTAGTGGTTGTTAGTACTAGCAACGCTGTAAATATTAGCGACGGAATGGACGGTTTGGCTGGCGGGTGCCTAATAAGTGCTTTTGGTGCATTTGCTGTTATATCTGCTCTGCAAGGCAACTTTGGTATTAGTGGTTTTTGCTTAACTGTTGTTGGTGCGTTACTGGCTTATGTTTGGTTTAACATTCCCCCTGCCAGATTCATAATGGGTGATGTAGGATCATTCTCACTTGGGATGACTTTAGGTGTGGTAGCTATGCTCACCGATACTTTAGTATTATTACCATTAATTGCAATTGTTTTTGTAGCAGAAGCTGGTTCTAGCTTACTCCAAATACTATCTAAAAAATTCTTGGGTAAAAAGATTTTTCTGGCAGCACCAATTCACCACCATTACAATGCACAAGGTTGGCCAAAAACTAAAGTTACAATGCGCTTTTGGGTAATTTCACAGGTTAGCGCAGCATTGGGTGTAGCTTTAGCGCTAATAGGTGGATTTATTAAATAATAGCCTTTATGGCTTACAACAAATTGAAATTTAATAATTATTAAGCTACTTTTGAGCTCTGCAGAGTTACCATTCCTAATGAGCGCGCTATTACACAATTAGCTATTTCACAACCTTGTTCATAATCGTCATAAACATACTTTATGTCTTGAGCTTCTATTTCACGCCTTTGTTGCAAAGTTAAATTACGGTTGCGTGAATTATTTCTATTTTCAGATGCTTCTATAAAATCTGCTAAAGCTGTGCAATCTCGGTAAGGCCGAGCCTCATCATTGACCGCAATGGTTAATCCATACTCATTACCTCCAATTTGTCTTGAATGATGCCCAGCAACAGCACTATAAACTACTTCAGGAAACCCTCTAAATTTCAAAATTTTTCCACCCCTTTCGGCATGGGGTTTTGTTTCTGCCATATCTTGAGCTGTCCACTCTTCGCCTTTAGCACTTTTTTGCAGTAATTTTGTTGATAATGTTATTTTGCCAACATCGTGCAGTAAAGCTGTGACAAATTGCCAGCGTCTATCTATTGGTTGATGAGTAATTTGCTCTGTGCTATCAGCAATATCTAACGCAATTGGCAAAGTTCTCAAGCCTCCTAGTGCAACTTCTTCATCATGAACTCGTAAATGCTCTAAAAGATCGAATGTTGGGGCTGTATATTCTCCTAAATCTACTGATTCTGCTTTATGTTTAGCATAATCAAGTAGCTCTGTGTAAGACATTTGAGCAACCCACTCAACAGCCAAATCAGATTTTCCGTTTATTAATTCCATTGTTTTCATATTGTTTATACCTTAGTTTACTACCTATAATTATACTCTTTAATGTCAACTATTTTGGATTAACAGATGTGTGGGCTTAAAAATTACAATTTATTTAAATCTTCAACTAAATAGGATTTTTATTAATTTAAATGTCTTGCAACTTAGCTAATTCTTTTAGTAATAGTGAACTTTGAAAACAAATTTTTAAAATTTAATAATTTTTTCTTGGGGCGAATGAAGGGAATCGGTCACATTCTGCGACCCCAGAAAAACATCTTTGAAAACCTAGTTTTTTAGGAGTTTGTTCTCGTACAACCCGCCACCGGCGGGTCTCCACCTCGTCAGACGAGGCTTAGATTCTAAGCACATTAAAGTCTATATAAATAAAACAAAATCTATTTGGGGCGAATGAAGGGAATCGAACCCTCGTCTTCGGAACCACAACCCGACGTTCTAACCGTTGAACTACACTCGCCATACATACAAAATTATGAATCTTAATTTGTATAACAGGGGTAATTATAGTTTATTTATAAATTTAATGCAATTTAACATTAAATAATTGATCAAATAAGACGATTGACCTTTCTCTTATTTTATGTTAACATATCTTTTGGTCTCTATTTTGAGGCTTGAATAAAGGTATGTTTTCCTTGAACTGATTTTAAGTAGAGGACTACCTTTTTAAAAGTTAGGTATAGATACTCCTTTTTTGCGGTTGATATTTTCCGTAGTAGGTTTAGCTAGGCTTTTATGAATTATTTAATATTTTAGATATTTTATAAAAGCTTAGTTAAAAAATGTCCCTTCAAAAAATAAGGAGAATGAAAAAATGAGTGAGAATACAAAGAATTTTGCGGCATACATTGTCATGGTTGGCGCAGCCGTGCTGGTGATGTTTTTCACCAGCTTCGTAGCTGGTAAGTTGGTGCCGAGTGTGGATGACTCAACAGTCACCACTACCACGACAACGACCACCACAACCACTTTCGCTCCGCAGGTGCAGATAGCGCCCAACGGACCGGGGACAGGTTCCTGCTTGATGAAGCTACAAGATGGTAGCATCATCGAATGCCCACCTCTACCTGAGGGAGGCTAATAAGATCCGGCGGGATCCGGAAACGGGTGAGGGGCGCTGGCAACAGTTGCGAAAGCTAACAGATCTTTCTGAAGCAATCGCAAGCCAGTGCCCCTCGCCCAAATTCCCCGCCCAAATACACATTTTTTTGCTTTTTTAAATCTATACCTAACTTTACTAACCTTTAGTTTTATAATTATTTATAGTTAAAGGGTGTTAATTTTTAAGTTATAATATATGTACAGGCCCTGGTAGTGTTAGAAAGGACAAAAGCAGGAGACCTGCTATGTCTTGAGGTCGGGGTGAGAACAGCCTGTGGCTGTTTGCAAGGAAACCTTCACCTTTCAACTTGTTGAAATGGTTGAAGTTTCGGGCCCGCCGAAGGTGGGTCGAGTCAGGATTCGAACCTTTATAAGTTATAATATGTACAGGCCCTGGTAGCTCAGTTGGATAGAGCAGGAGACTTCTAAGCTCAAGGTCGGGGGTTCGAATCCCTCCCGGGGCGCCAACACTATAGTTATTCTTTCATTTGAGATTAATTAAATAAAATTTATTTTATGATAAGATAACACTTATTGCGGGTGTGGTATAACGTTTATTATTCCTGCCTTCCAAGCAGGCGACGAGGGTTAGACTCCCTCCACCCGCACCACAATTTGTCTTTCTAAGAATTTGTTGCCCGCATGGGTAATTTCCGATATT
>CAZRVM010000008.1:18756-27706 GCA_964603625.1 uncultured Candidatus Saccharibacteria bacterium | reverse complement strand
CCCCGACACCAGGTTTTGGAGACCTGTGCTCTGGCCAGCTGAGCTACACCCCTATATTTTTATTAAACTAAAAAGTACAAAACAGAGGTAATTATACCTCATTATTAGGCTAATGTCATTTAAAAACAAAAAAACAAATTTTGAATTTTTATTGTAATCTGTTATACAATATAAAGTATGGCTAAAATTGAGCTAATAAAGCCCACACTGATAATGTTGTATGGCTTTCCGGGAGCAGGAAAAACTTACTTAGCTAATCATTTAAGGGAAACTATAAAATCTGCTCATGTAAATGCAGATAAAATTCGTTTTCAATTGTTTGAACAGCCAAGATACGACCGTGCTGAAAATGAAATTGTAGATCAGCTTATGGAATATATGACTTCAGAATTTTTAGATGCCGGAGTTTCGGTGATATTTGATACTAATGCAATTAAAAAAAGTCAAAGACGAATACTACGAGATATTTCAAGAAAAAAGAAAGCCGAACATTTGTTAATTTGGCTCCAAATTGATTCCGACACAGCTTTTGCAAGGGTTTCACAGAGAGATAGGCGTAAATCTGAAGATAAAGTAACTCAACCCCTAGATAAAGTGGCGTTTAATCAGATATGTTCAAAAATGCAAAATCCAGGTTTTGATGAAGATTATGTTGTGCTAAGTGGCAAACACTCTTATGAAATGCACAGAACGGCAATAATTAAAAAATTATACGATTTAAAACTATTAAGAGCTGAGGGTGTTACCAGAAATGTTGCGAAACCGGGGTTAATTAACTTAGTTCCATTAAGTCAGCCACTGGATAGTCGGCGTAATATAAATATTCGTTAAATTATTTAATGCCAAATAAAGTATTTGACATTGACAGACTTGGAAGTATTACTTTTTCTAAGCATCGCACCGCTAAAGCAATCAGAATAAGAATAAATGGCTCGGATGTTAAAGTTACTTTACCTACTTGGTTGGCTTACAGCGTTGCCAAAGCCTATGTTATAAAGCGATCAGATTGGATTTTGGAAAATCGCAAACCGGTTAACAATTTGTATTCTGGAGCTATAATTGGGAAAGATATTACCCTAAATATAATAAATGGCATGACTAGCAGATTCAGCACAAAATTGAAAGAAACAGAATTAATTATCAAAATTCCTGCTGAAATTTCTATAAACAGCCCTGAAGCTCAAGACAAAATAAGTAAATCTGTTAAAAAAGCCTTACAAAAACAATCATACGATATACTTTTGCCTCATGTTCGAACAATTGCCGATGAAACTAATTCAAATGTTAAATCTATAGAAATTAAAGATCTTAAAAGTCGTTGGGGTAGTTGCTCTAGTAAAAACGAGCTTACCTTTAGTGTTTATTTAATTCAGTTACCTTGGTCATATATTAATTATGTAATTTATCATGAACTTGCTCATACTGTTCACCATAATCATGGGGCAGATTTTTGGAGATTAGTTGAAAATTTTGAACCTAGATACAAACAATTAAGGCGAGAGATGAAACATTTTTCGCCTCAAATAATACCACAAAACATAAACACTATGTAATAATAGTATCAACTATGAATGCAGATGATACTCAATCGCTTACACCCCAAAGAGGTTCTCTTGAACACGAACGCTTAAGTAGTTTAATAAATAGTATGGCAGATGGTGTATTGGCTACGGATGATAAATTGAATATTGCTGTTTATAACGGAGCTTGCATGAATATTCTTGATATAAATACAACTATTACAAACAGAAATTTAATTGATGTATTAAAGTTGTTTGATAAAAATAATAACCCAGTTGATTTAAAAAAATTAGTAACTTCGCTAAATACTCAGTTTTCAAGCCGTGACTACACATTAAAATACCCAGACGGAAGTATGATAAACATTTACATTAGCATAGCGCCAGTAAGGTTAAGTTATGGTGAAGATGGCACTAAGGGCTTCGTAGTGTTATTAAAAGATATTACTAGAGAAAAATCTATTGAGGAAGAACAAGCAGAATTTATAAGTGTCGCAAGCCATGAACTTAGAACACCAGTTACAATAGCTGAAGGAAATATTAGTAATGCTTTAATTCTAGCCAAGATGGGTGGAAATGAAAATAAAGTTATTGAGGCCCTCAATCAAGCACATAGTCAAATAGTCTTTTTGAGTGACTTAATAAATGATTTATCGACCCTGTCTAGAGCTGAACGAGGTAAGCTCAATGTTGCCATTGAAGAAATAAATGTACACCAAATGTTAAGTGATCTTGCTAAATTGTACTTGCCTCAGGCAACTGCTAAAAATCTTACTTTAAATGTAGAGTTATCGCCTAGTTTAGAGCTACTTCGGACCAGTCAATTATATTTGAGAGAAATTTTACAGAACTTCATTGTAAATGCCATCAAATATACTGAAAAAGGGGGTGTAGTTATTGGTGCTAAACCCAAAAATAATGGAATTGTTTTTACAATAACAGATAGTGGTATTGGAATTAGCCGTAATGATCAATCAAAAATATTTAATAGATTTTTTAGGTCTGAAGATTTTAGAACCCGCCAAAACAACGGCACTGGGCTTGGATTGTACGTAACTTTAAAACTGGCAAAATTACTTCACGCAGAAATTAATGTCCAGAGCGAACTTAATAAAGGTTCAATATTCACTATTTCTGTACCAAACTTATAAATTTTAATTTGACAATATAACTCTTAGAATGTAAGCTTGACTTATAAGACCTACTATTTATAGTAGGTTTGTATATTTTAAGAGGATTATAAGTGGCAAGAACTAGAAAATCACCAGTAAAAAAAGAACGCAAAATTCCCAAAATTAGTAAACCAACTTTTATGGGGCGTTTTTTGAAATCTATTTGGCGATTTTTACTTATGCCTTTCCGACCATTCCAATTTATTTTAGCACCATTTAAAACTCGTCCGGTTAGGTTTGTGGGTAGAACTTTAAATAAAATATTGCTTATCGATTATTTTATGCTTAGCTGGAAAGAGATAAAACTAGTTACTTGGCCAGGCAAGAAAGAAACCACCCAATTAACAATAGCTGTATTTATTTTTGCAATAGGATTTGGAGTGCTGATTGCAATAATTGATTTTGGATTTAGTAAATTATTTGAAGAGGTAATATTAAAATGAGTAAACAATACGATAAAACTAAAAATTGGTACGCTATTCATACTTATAGCGGTTATGAAGAAAAAGTCGCTGAAAGTATTCGTCAACGAGCCGAAGGCTTAGACATGAAAGATAAGATACTACAAATTCTTGTACCTAAAGAGAAAATGATTGAAGTTAAAAATGGTAAACGCAAGGTTGTTGAAAAAAAGATTTTCCAGGGCTATGTTTTAGTTCAAATGAAATTAACCGAAGATGCTTGGTACATTGTTCGAAACACTCCAAGTGTAACAGGGTTTGTTGGTTCAGGAACCAACCCCAGCCCCGTAAATGACGCAGAGATTGAGAAAATTCTAAAACGGATGGGCCGTGCCGAACCAAAACATAAAATAGATTACAAAGAGGGTGATGTTGTTAATATTACTGACGGACCTTTTAAAGGATTTGATGGAACAATAAACGAAATAGACACCCAAAAAGGCAAGCTAAAAGTGTTAGTTAATATGTTTGGCCGTGAAACACCTGTAGAACTTGATAGCCTCCAAGTGAAGAGAGTTTAGTAATATTTTAAATTTTAAAAACAATTAAGTTTTAAAAAATTCAAATTAAATTACTTGCTGTATAATTTTGATTATGATTTTGATGTTACTTATTTTCTTCATAGTCATATTTCCTATCGTTATAATTGCATTATTTATAGCTATAGTTTTTTATAAAATTTCGTTATCCAAAAAGCAACAAAAGACATTTGCGTTTTTTGCAACAAGTCATAAACTTGCTTTTACTCCTGAAAATACATCACAATCTTACAAAGGGTCACTCAAGGGTGAGTTAAGTAACACTATCAGTGGCACAGATCTAAATACTAATAGAGTTATTAGTATGTTCCAATATATTTATACTACAGGCTCTGGTAGTGATAGCCGAGTTTATTATCGTACTGTACTAGCTTTAACTATTAAGGAAACCAATGTTCACTTATTTATAAATTCAAAGGTTAATGATACAACTGAACAAGTTGAACTAAAGAGCTCTCAAAGATATACTGCAGAAAGTGATTTTGGGAAGTATTTTGATATTTATAGTACAGAAAATAAACAAATTGAGTCATTATCTATTTTTGCACCAGATGCGATGAGTTTTGTAATGGCGGAATGTGGTTTGTACGATATAGAAATAGTAAACGATACACTGTATATCTATACTTACGACTTACTAGACACATTACAAGAGTTAGAGGATTTTTACACATTAGGTAATATATTAGCGAAAGTTATAGATGATAATACTCCAAATAAGCATAATTTCAAAGTGGCATCGGGTCAACCTAGCTCTAGCGCAGTAACTTCATTGAAAAAAACTAACAATTACTTTAAATATGCTTTAGTATTGTTATTTCCGATTATATTCATCGCTCCGTTTAAGCTACATACAATATTAAAGTACACACAGACATCTTCAGGATGGATTTACATTATTTTCATGCTAACTTTTATTATTTCATTTTGCTATAAATTATATAAAGACAGTGTTATAAAAAACAACTATACAAAAGATAGATTAAGTTATTTTAATAACAATGTAAAAAAATCATAAATATTTTTATTTTTAAATAAATTTACTAGACAACAGAGGTAATATTTGTTACACTAATTTAGTTACGCATTCGGATTATTTACCAGCTTCAACATTGGTATGCAAAATATAGGAGTAATTTATGGCAGAAAAAAAAATTAAAGCTAATTTAAAACTAAAAATACCCGCAGGTAAAGCTAGTGCAGGCCCACCTGTTGGAAGCACACTAGGGCAATATGGAGTTAATATGATGGATTTTGTAACTCCATTCAACGACGCTACTCGAGAAATGAAAGGTACAGTTACAGCCCATATTATAATTTACGATGATAGATCAATGGAATTTAGAGTTGTCAGTCAACCTACTGATGATTTGATAAAAAATATTCTCGGCATTAAAAAAGGTTCTGGTAAGCCAAATAGTGAAAAATTACCTAAAAAGTTAACATCTGAACAACTCACTCAAATTGCCGAAGAAAAAGTTAAAGATATGAATACAGACGATATTGATGCTGTTAAAAAAATGGTAGCTGGCACAGCTCGAAGTATGGGTATAGAAATCGAGTCTTAATATGACTCTTTATGAAGGCCAAAAAATGGATAATGATAGAACCACATATACTAACGAACAAAGCAAACTTATGTTTGATGAAGCTACCCGCAAAATCGCCAACGAAGCAATTAAAACTGGCCAAGTCTCAACTGAACTAGTCGGTAACTTAATTGAAATGAGCCATAATGGAAGCCATCAGGCAAGTTATTTTTTAGGTAAATTTGTAATGGAAGAGTTGATAACTTTCCCAAACAGTGCAGTTAGTGAGGTTAATGTTAAAAGTAGGGGTAATGCAGGGCCGGGTTTTGTTGGAGAACTTAAATTAGGCCCATATGCAAAAGGGACAGTAATCGAAGTGCCCTATGATGTACCAGGTTTACATGGAGATCCATACGAGGATTACGAACAATAATTAATTAGTGGGAGAGTTGTTGACTCGTTCGAACCACAAAGGAGTAAAATGACTAAAAAAGCTGAATTATTAGCAGAAGCAAATAAATTAAAATTAAAGGTAACAGATAAAAATACTATAGCTGAAATACAAAAAGCAATCAATGATGCTAAAAACTTAGACAATTCTGCCAGTAAAAAGTCTAGTAAATTAGATAACAATGAGCCTAAACTCGCTAAAGCTGGTAAGCACAGTGAAAAAGGTATACTAGAGGCGGCTAAAAAACAAGCTAAGATTGAAAAACAGCTAAATAAAGCTAGCGTAAATGATGACCCTGATAATTTAGAAGTCATTAAAAAAACAAAACCACCAGTAAAGCCTACTCGACCAAAATTGGAACGAAGAAGCAAAAAATATCAGACTGTTGCTAAGCTAATAGATAAGAATAAAGAATATAGCCTACAAGAAGCAGTCGAGTTGGCATTAAAAACTAATGTTAATAAATTTGAGGCAAGTGTTGAACTTCATATTAGACTTGGAGTTGATCCAAAGCAAGCAGACCAAAATATAAGAGGCACTGTTGTTCTTCCGGCGGGCACAGGAAAGAAAATAAAAGTTGCTGTATTCGCAGAAGATAACGATGCCAATAAAGCAAAACTAGCGGGTGCCGATATTGCTGGCAGTGATGATTTCCTGCAAATGTTAGACAAAGAACAGTTGAATTTTGATATTTTAATTTCAACTCCAAATATGATGGCGAAATTAAGTAAATATGCACGACTCTTAGGACCTAAAGGCTTAATGCCTAATCCTAAAAGTGGCACGGTAACTAAAGATGTAGCAACGGCAGTAAAAGAAGCAAAAATGGGAAAAATTGAATACAGAGTTGATGCTAATGGCATAGTTCATATGGCTTTTGGAAAAACTAATTTCTCGTTAAAAGATTTAGAAACTAACGCTAAAGCAATTTTAAGTGCTATTAAAAGTGCGAAACCTGCAAGTCTTAAAGGTAGTTATGTGCAATCAATATACATAAGTACAACTATGGGTCCAAGCATAAAGATTTCAAATCTAGAAATACAAAGCTAAATTAATTAAACCTTAAGTTTAGAATTTGCAATTTAAAGAGGGTAATTATACAATGTTGTAAAATATTTATGTACTTTTAGTATAAGTATTTACATTGTATAATATATCGAGATGAGGGGTTATGTCGGTTTATAGTAATGTAGAGATTAAGCAAGCTGTCAAAGACGGTCATATCGTTTTTCACCCTTATAATGAAAGCCACATTGCTGGTAGTAGTGTAGATGTTACTCTGGGCCATTGGTATTATCGTACAGAAAGGCCTAGCGAGGGCGGCTTTTATAACCCTTTTGATAGCAACGCAGTAAATGAATATTTTAGCGGTGCCTTAAAGGCAGAGAAACACTCTGATTGGGCAAAAAAACACGGCCGAAAACTTTTTATAAACATTCCAAAAGATCATCCTATCATTGTTTTGCGTCCCCACGAAAGAATACTAGCTCATACTCATGAATTTATTGGCATCAAAGCTCCCGGAACTAGCACCATGCAAGCTAGGAGTACTTGGGGGCGTAATGGTGTTGCAGTTTGTCTTGATGCGGGTTGGGGCGACCCTGGCTATATCAACCGATGGACTATGGAAATCTACAATATGAACCAGCACGAAAGTGTAGTACTGCCAGTTGGCGAAAGAATAGCCCAAGTTGTTTTTTACAAAACAGGACCAGTTGACTTAGAATACAAGAAACTCAGTGGAAAATATCAATCTAATTCTAGTGAAAATCTTGAGTACTTAATTAATAATTGGGAACCGTCAATGATGCTTCCCAGAGGTTATAAAGATAAAAGAAAGTTGCCACAGTCAATTACTGGAATAAAATATGAATAATACTACTCATACTGAAAGTATGGGTGGGCAAACGGGCTTATTTATTGTAATAGAAGGAGCTGATGGAACTGGTAAAAGTACTCAATACCAACTAGTTAAAAAAAGGCTACTTGAACAAGGTTTTGAAGTACTAGATATGCATTTTCCCCGCTATAAGCATGAATCGAGCTTTTTTGTTAGGCAATACCTTTCTGGCAAATATGGCGGAGCTGAAGATGTTAACCCTTATACTGGTTCCTTATTTTACGCACTAGATCGTTATCAGGCTTCTTCTGAAATTCGTCAAGCTATTAAAGATGGCAAAATAGTGCTCTGTGATAGATTTGTGGGCTCTAATATGGCGCACCAGGGCACTAAACTAAAAGATGACGCCCAAAGAAGAGGTTATTTTTTATGGTTAGACAACTTAGAATTTGAAACTTTAGGTATACCTCGCCCTGATTTAAATATTGTCCTCAACGGTTCGCTATCAACTATTTTAAATCGCTTACAAAAGAGGCATCAAAATAACTCCACAGCCAGTCAAGATATACATGAAATAAATCAAGAACATTTAAAAAATTCTCTATCAGTTTATAAAGATTTATGTAATCTGTTCCCTAAAGATTATATTATGATAGAAGGTGAGCGAGGCGGAAAAATACTGGATGAAACAACAATTAGCAACATTATTTGGGAGAAAATTACACCAATGCTACAACCAAAAAAAGCAGAATTAAACTACTTAAATAAAACTCCGAACGGTTTTCAGATTACCAATGAGGGTTATAATTATTTAAAAAGCATTATAACTAACTCTACTGGCAATGTTTACGCCTTTAAGGATAAATTAAGCCCTATGACAATTTCTGCTGCTATGGCAAGGCTCAGTAGGCGAGGTGACGATATGAGAGTAACTTTGTTAGATGAATTTACAAATAATAGTCATAAAGACGAAGATTTATTAAAAAGAGTAATCACTGCTTATGGCGATGATTCTGTTCAGCAACTAATTGGTCAACATTTAGTAGTAGAAAATGCTTCGAATCTCTTAACTAAAAAATTAGAATGGGGCAGATTAGCTTCCTATCTTGAGCAATCTACCCGTTACATTTACTATGACCAAAAAGATTCTGCCGGAAACTATAAATACTTTATTCCAAAAAATTTTGATAAAGAAACGAAGAATTTATACAAACAAAGTCTAGATAGTATTTTTGATATTTACTCCGCAATTGTAAAGAAATTGACGCAACACATAAGAGAGACATCCAAAGTACCCAAAACCGAACAAGATGTAGCGTGGCGGTCCGCCACAAAAGCTCAAGCTTGTGATGTTGCTAGAGCAATTTTACCTGTTGCCACAACTTCTACTGTAGGTATTTATGCATCAGGCCAAGCTTTAGAAAGTTTAATTATGCAC
>CAZRVM010000008.1:11965-18656 GCA_964603625.1 uncultured Candidatus Saccharibacteria bacterium | reverse complement strand
TTCTACTGTAGGTATTTATGCATCAGGCCAAGCTTTAGAAAGTTTAATTATGCACCTGTTATCGGACGAATTACCAGAAGCACAAAAAGTAGGTCAACAGATTTTAGCTGAATGCCGTAAAGTTATTCCAGTGTTTTTAGAACGAGCTGATAAGCCAGATAGGGGTGGTGCAAATATCGCTTATCGTAATTTAACTCACAAAGCTCTCGATAAAGTATATAAAAGTTCTATTAAAGCAAGTTTCAGTAACGACTTTGAAGCTGTTACTTTAACAAACTATTGGCCAAAAAATGAACTAGATTTAATACCAGATATGCTTTATGAGCATAGTAACTTATCTTTATCAGAGATTAAACAACAGGTAAACCAACTCAGCTATGAGAAACGTTTAAAAATATTTAATACATATATAGGCAAACGGCTTAATCGACGCCAAAGACCAGGTAGAGCTTTAGAAAATGCTCATTATTCATGGGATCTAATATCTGACTATGGTATTTTTAGAGATCTCCAAAGGCACCGAATGGTAGATGATCTGTCATGGCAACAACTTTCACCGAGGTATGGTTTTAAGATTCCAAAAATAATTGAACTGATTGGCTTAGCAGATCTTTTTGAGCAATGTTTTGATATTAGCTTATCGTTATATAGCTTTTTGCAATCAAAGGGTTACGAACTTGAGGCTCAATATTCTACATTACTAGGCCATAAAATGCGCTGGAAGATAACTTATAATGCTCGTGAAGCAATTCATTTTCATGAACTTAGAACTAGCCCTCAAGGACATCCAGCTTATCGTAAATTAGTAAATAAGATGCATCAAAAATTATCAGAAGTGCACCCAATTATTGCTTCTTCAATGAAATTCGTTAACCAAGATGAAGACCCTGAACTTAATCGTTTAGCATCTGAACGCTACACACAATTCAAGTTGTCACAGACAGAACAGTGAAAAAAAAGGAAAACTAGTCTACTCTTTTTTCGGAAACAACAAAACTCACGGCATAAGGGCTTTCTTGATTGTCATAATAAAAACCCATTGCAGTCAATTCATAATAATCTGCTTGCTTAATAATACATGGCTCGTCAGTAATGGTTGTAGAATCTATTTTTAAAATATCACAAAAATTAATGAAGGCGCTTTGATGAAATTTATCTTCTAACATAAAATACGCTTTATTAATAAGATTATTTTGATCAACTTCTTTAGAATATTCAGCTTGCTGGACTGAACACATTAGCGCCTCTTGAACTCCTTCCGCGAGCTCAACGCCCCACGATTTTGCGACTGACTCAAGACTATTGGTTTTGTGAATTTCAACTAATTGGGTTATAACACCTCGCTCAAAGTCAGTTATCAAAGGACGGATATCATCAGTAAACAAACATTCAAACTGACCTTCGTTTATTCTTTCACCTAAACTTAAGTTATGTTTATAATTTATCATCTTTAGTTTCTTAGCATTTTTAACTTTCTTAGTTATTAAAAAAATCCGTGCTCTTTGTTGGAGTCCGGATTTATTGATTTTGCCTAAATATCTTTCACCAACAAATTGCAATTAAGCAATTACAAAACAAGGCTTAATTGTCAGCAAATAATTATTGGTAGATATGAGTTTTAATCTCACAATTATTAAATTTACGCTTTTTAAAAAATATGTCAAGTGATTTTAAAAGTTCTGATTAATAACAGCAATACTTATTGAATTTTAAAAAATCCTTGTTTAGTTGACTAGTACTTAAAATATTGCTAATATATTAGTACATATTGCCCAAGACAGTAGCGTAGTTATTTACAAACTATTAAGAAGGCTACTTAGGTACGAACAGGTTCTACTTAAGGTATTTGGCGTATTGCGAGAATATTTGTTATAACAAATATTAATCTTAGTGCAAATGTGACAGGTCGATAATTAATTAAAAAGGTTAAAATAAATGGCGTTAAGTAAACCTCAAAAAAAAGCAATTATTAACGAAATAACCGATTTATTGCAAACTTCTAAGATGACTGTAGCGGTTAACTATCAAGGAACCAAAGTAAAATCTTTGCAAGAATTGCGCAGAAAATCAAAAGAAACCAATACTACAATTAAAGTAGTTAAAAATCGTTTAGTTATAAAAGCAATCAACAGTAGTGAAACTCATAAAAATATAGATACAAAGCTATTCAATGGTCAGCTACTGTATGCTTTTAATAGCGAAGATGAAGTTGCACCAGCACAAGTTTTGGCAGAATTTTCTAAAATTCATCCCAATATTCAGTTTATAGGAGCAATTTCTGCAGAAGGTAAACTTCTTGATGCGGATAAAGTTAAAGCATTGGCAAGTTTACCAAGTAAAAATATACTAATTGCTCAAGTAATAGATACCCTAACTTCACCACTAAACGAAACAACCAACGCACTTTCTGGAAATCTACACTCATTACTTGATGGTGTTAGAGACAAAGCAAGTGCTACTAGTAATTAAGAAGGAGATTTAAAATGGCTAAAGATTTAAAGAAAATTGCAGAAGAACTCACAAAGTTAACTGTGTTAGAAGTAAATGAATTAAAAAATATTCTTAAAGATGAATACGGTATTGAGCCAGCAGCTGCGGTTGCTACAGTTGCAGGACCGACTAGTTCTGAAGGGGAAAGTTCAGCAGATACCGAAAAATCAGAATACGATGTAATATTGAAAGATGCTGGCGCTCAAAAAGTTGCTGTCATCAAAGCAGTAAAAGAGATAACTGGACTAGGATTGGGTGAAGCAAAAGCTATTGTAGACGGAGCACCAAAACCAGTACTTGAAAAAGCCAAAAAAGATGACGCCGAGTCAGCAAAGAAAAGCTTAGAAGAAGCTGGCGCTACTGTAGAGTTAAGCTAATCAAATAAATTGATAATCAAAAATACCAACTCTCTAGGTTGGTATTTTTTGAAAGTATCCACAGTTTGTAAAAAATACTCAAATTAATTTTGACAATGTTTTATATTAGTGTTACTTTTTGTATGAGGAGTGTAAAGGAAAATAAAGAGGTTATATTATGCCAGATGTACCAGATAAGCAGATTAAAAGGTTAAGAGTACTCATACAAGAGGCAGAAACTTCATTGGCTGCTGCAAAAGAGTTATTAATTAGCGTAGTTGGAGAAGATCCTACTATACATTCAAAAAACCAAGATGAGCCGATTGGTAGAGTTATTGAAGGAGTATTTGATGGCCAGTCGATGGTTGGTAGTGACGGCAAAACCTACCCAATTTCTGCAAATTATGCTTCGAAATCTAAATTAGTTCAGGGCGACATACTAAAATTAACTATCGCAGATGATGGCACCTTTTTGTATAAACAAATTGGTCCAGTTGCTAGAGTCCAAAAAGTTGGACAATTAATTTTAGAGCAAGGCCAATACTATGTAGTAATGGATAATCACAAATATCGAGTGTTGTTAGCAAGTGTTACCTATTTTAAAATCAAGCCTGGCGACCAAGTTAGTGTTGACCTGCCTGCCGATAATCTGGATGCAGAGTGGGCATCGCTCGAAGCTGCCTTATAGTTTTTTGTTATAATCAAAGCAAAACACCTCGAAATAGATTTAATGCAGATATAACAACGGCTTAGTGAGTTAATTTAAGTTATAATGTTACAATATGAGGGAAGCATTATATCGCAAGCATCGGCCAACTAAGCTTAGTGAGGTTTTTGGGCAAAAGCACATAACCACAACACTAACAAATGCCTTAGCAAAGAAAAGTATAAGTCATGGATACTTATTTTCTGGCCCAAGAGGTGTTGGCAAAACTAGTGTGGCAAGAATTCTAGCACACCAGGTAAATGATTTTAGTTACGGAGATGTTAATGCTAAATTAGATATTATTGAAATTGACGCTGCTAGTAACCGTAAAATTGATGAAATTAGAGAATTACGCGATAAAATTAATTTAGCGCCCGTTGCTGGCAATTACAAGGTTTACATCATTGATGAAGTTCATATGCTAACTCGTGAAGCTTTCAATGCGCTTTTAAAAACATTAGAAGAACCACCTAAACATGTTATCTTCATTTTAGCCACAACCGAATTATTTAAAGTACCCGAAACGATTATTAGCCGTACTCAACATTTTAATTTCAAAGCAATAAGTAATGAAGAACTAATTAAACATCTACAAAATCTAGCTAAAGTAGAAAAACAACAATACGATGAATCAGCACTTGAATTAATTGCAAACCATAGCGGTGGCAGTTTTAGAGATGGCATAAGCATACTTGACCAACTCAGTAACGAACCGAAGATAACAATTGAAGCTGTAGAGTCGCTCTTAGGCGTACCTTCTCAAGAAATTGTACAGAAAATTTTACAAAGTATTTTAGTAGGCGATTTAAAGAGTACGCTCAACGCCTTAGATACTGCCATTAAATCTGGCATAGATTCTAAACGATTATGTATTTCACTCGTAGATGTAATTAAAGATCAAATATTCAAAAGCAATTTATTAGAACTAATCGATTTAGCTAAGAGTATTCTAGATGCTAGCAACACATCTGAACCATTTCGTGAACTAGAACTTATTTTAATAGATTTTTGCTTACAAAAAAGCAATTTAGCAAAAAATACTGATGTCGAGACCGAAGAAACAACGCGCATTCCTGAGAAAGCTACCAAGACTTACAAATCCCTTCCACCAAATCAAAAAGAGAAAATTGATTCAGAATTTAAAAATTCTACTAAAACTGATAATAAGAGTTTAAAAATTATTGCTAACTTAAAACCTTTTAATGCCAACGATGCTTGGGCGAGTCTCCTTGCATCATTAAAACTAAAATATAATACTCTTTATTCTGTTGCAAGAATGGCCAAAGTAGATTATCAAAATGAAGAATATTTACTTACTGTAGAATACCCATTTCATCAAAGGCGATTACAAGCAGAAAAAAACGCAACAATTATAAGACAATATTTTCACGAGATTACGGGCAAACCAATCAAATATCAGGTTTTGCTAAATTCAAATAACTCGAAAAAAAATTCAGCTAATAATATAAATCCAAAAAGCATAATTGAGCCGAGTGATGATAATCATAGTTTGAGCAATGTAACTAATATATTTGGTGGAGGAGAGCTTTTGGAAACTTAAATGGATACAAACACAAGCGTACCACCCCAAAATTTAGATGCCGAAACGAGTTTGTTAGGCTCCATTTTAATTGACAGTGATGCAATAGTTAAAATTGCAGATTTAATTTTCCCGGCAGATTTTTATGATTATAAAAATGGCCTAATATATGAAGCCATCAAACAACTTTATGAAAAGCACAGTCCAATAGATGTATTGACTGTGGCTGACCAACTGCGCGCAAATGGAAATTTAGAAACCATTGGAGGCGCCGTAGTTCTAACTGATTTAACTAATTATGTGCCGACCGCCTCTCATATTGAACAGTACGCTCAACTCGTAAATCAAAAATCACTTCGTAGGCGTTTAATTAAAGCTAGTCAAGACATTACTGCTTTAAGTTACGATGAAACAAAAAGTTTACCAGAATTAATCGAGAATGCTGAAGCTAAGCTGTATGAAGTAAGTGATAAACACTTAAAACAAGATATCGTGAGTTTAGAGACGATTTTAGGTGAAAGTTTTGATAGATTAGATGAACTTCACAAAGATAAAGGAAAGATCAGAGGAATACCAACCGGTTTTAAAGACTTAGATGGAATTTTAGCTGGCTTGCAGAGATCTGATTTGTTCATTTTGGCAGCCCGCCCAAGTATGGGGAAAACAGCTTTAGCGCTAAATTTAGCTCATAATATTGCCACTAAGGCTGGTGAGGCAGTACTCCTTTTTAGTTTAGAAATGAGTAAAGAACAATTAGTAGATAGAATGCTGGCTATGGAATCTGGAGTAGATGCTTGGGCATTGCGTACTGGCAATTTGACCGATCAAGATTTTGAGCTTATAGGCCAAGCAATGGGGACACTTTCTGAGGCACAAATTTATATTGACGATACTCCTGGCATAACCGTTAGTGACCTCAGAACTAAAGCTCGACGAGAAATGCATCAACACCCGTTAGGACTTATTATTGTAGATTATTTACAACTTATGAGTGGTGGAAGTAGGTACAACAGTGACGGCAATCGTGTTCAAGAAATTTCAGAGATCTCTAGGGGCTTGAAAGGAATTGCCAGGGAATTAAATGTGCCTCTTATTGCGCTTAGCCAACTTAGTAGGTCGGTCGAAAGCAGAAATCCACAAATTCCACAATTATCAGACTTGCGCGAATCGGGTTCAATTGAGCAAGATGCCGATGTAGTTGCCTTTATTTATCGTGAAGATTACTATAATAAAGAATCAGAAAGGCCAAACATCACAGATATCTTAATCAAAAAACATCGTAATGGGCCTACCGGTGGCGTTGAACTTTTCTTTGAAAAAGAAAAACAACGCTTCAGATCACTGGATACAAAACATACTACTCCTTTCGATTAGTAAAATCTGTTTAGTGTTATAATAGAATATGAATGGATATTTTGAAATTTTGGCAAAAAAAACATTTTAAACAATTTGTAGTAGGCTTCACTAGTCTTTGCTTACTTGTAACTTTAAATTTTTATAGATTAGCGTCTATTACAAATAACAAATTAAGCCAACCAGAAGTTGAAGCTGTCAAATCTAGCTTAAGTGGCAGGATAATACTTGAAAATCCGTTATTTT
>CAZRVM010000008.1:0-11865 GCA_964603625.1 uncultured Candidatus Saccharibacteria bacterium | reverse complement strand
GAAGCTGTCAAATCTAGCTTAAGTGGCAGGATAATACTTGAAAATCCGTTATTTTTACCTTATAAATTACTTACTTATCTGTTTTTAAAATTAAATTTAACGACGGTCTTCAGCTTACGGTTAGTAACTGCATTATTCGGTATTTTACTAGTAATATTTTTCTATTTTCTAATAAAAAGGTGGTTTTCACCCAAAATTGCGCTTTTAACTTCTTTATTACTAGCTACAAGTAACCTTTATTTAAACTATGCTAGACTCGCGGTGCCTTATATTTTGGTGCCCTTAGGCTTATTGGTTTTACTCTGGGCAACTTGGTGGATTTATCAATCTAAAGTTGTCAAAACAAAATTATTAATTGCCTCTCTTTTAATCATTCTTTGTTTATACATTCCAGGACTAATCTGGTTTTGTTTAATTATAGTTCTACTGCAAAAAAATCATTTAAAAACTATGTTTAAGGGTACTCCAAAAAATATAATTTCTGCTTCTGTTGTATTGTCATTAGTCTTATTGTTTCCCTTAATAATTGCTTCAATTCAACAGCCTAAAATATTTTTTCAATTATTAGCTATCCCAACATCCATCAATTTAATAGAATTTTTAAATAATCTGGTTCAGGTACCAATTTCTTTGATTGTAAGGTCTGAATTTAATCCAGTGTTTGGGCTAGGTAGATTGCCGTATTTAGATATTGTAACTGTATGCCTAGCGATTTTAGGCACATATGCATTTGTTTTAAGGTACAAGTTAATGAGAACAAAAGCTTTAGTTTCGGCTATTATTATTGCCTGGATTCTAATAAGCTTTGAAAATCAGATTAAAATTATTATTTTACTTCCTGTAATTTACATCGTTGTAGCAGGTGGAATTATGTTTTTGCTACAACAATGGTATAGTGTTTTTCCTAACAACCCAATCTCAAAATTTGTTACGATTTGTTTGTTATCTAGCATACTAACTTTAAGTGTATATTATAACAGTCTAAGATATTTTGTAGCTTGGGCAAATAACCCACTAAGTCAACAAGCTTTTCAGTTAAAAGTTAAATCAATTTCTGATACAATTGATGAGTAACAATAAGGAGTTATATGAGTAAATTTGATCAAGCAAAAATGCTACTAAAAGTTAAAAAATTACAAAAAGAACTGCAAAAACAGATTATAACCGTCGAGCAGGGTGATGGCGCTGTTAGTGTTGAGATAACTGGTGAGCAAAAAATTAAAAAAATTAACATAGATCCAGATTTTGTTGATCTAGATGACATTGGCCAGCTAGAACGCTGGATTGAAGACGCTGTTAAAGACGCAATTAGCCAAAGCCAAAAGATAGCTGCAGAAAAAATGCAACCATTTATGGGAATGCTTGGCGATCTCGGTATGTAGTATTTTATGCACACACTTCCGCCACCACTTGTAAAATTAATAGACGCCTTACAAACACTTCCTGGTGTTGGGCCTCGTAGTGCCGAAAGATATGCCTACTACTTATTAAGGAGTAACCCCACAAATGCTCAAAAAATTTCTGAATCTGTTAATAATCTGCAATCTAAAATTGCATATTGTCAAAAAACTTTTGCGTTGATTGAAGCTGGTGAAAAATTTTCGCCACTCTATACAGATCCAAAACGCGACAAAAAAGTTGTAGCTGTTGTAGCTGATCCTTTCGACATCATTGCCTTAGAATCCACAAGTATTTTTAAAGGAACATACCATGTGCTAGGTGGCCTAATATCTCCGATAGATAGTATAGGGCCTGACCAGCTTACCATTACTCAATTAATTAAGAGGGTAAAAGACGATTCGGTTCATGAGGTAATTTTAGCTATAAATGCCAGTGTCGAGGGAGAAACGACTGCACTTTATATAAAACAACAATTAAAAGATTCAGTTAAATTAACTAGATTAGCTCGTGGCTTACCAATAGGTATAGACTTAGAATATGCCGATCAAATAACTTTAACACAAGCTATGGAAGGCAGGCAAACTTTATGAACTTAAAAGCCCTGAATGATTTAATTCAACAAAATCATAAAATACTAATTATTCAAGCAGACAACCCCGATGGAGACAGTCTTGCTAGCAGTTTAGCATTGGAGCAAATTATGCACGATTTAGGCAAAGAACCTATATTGTATTGTGCTGTAAATATTCCAAAACATTTAAAACACTTGCCAGGCTGGGACCGTGTCATAAACTTTATTCCAAATCAGTTTGATATTTCTATAATTGTAGATTGTAGTTCTAAAAATTTATTAGAAATAGCCGAACAAACTAATCAACTTGCATGGGTGCTTACAAAACCTTTGATTATTCTCGATCATCATGATGTTGAACCAACGATTCAAGCTACAATTTACTGCAATCAAACTCAAGCTGTCTCAACTGGTGAAGTTATATTCTCAATTGCAAAACAACTGAAATGGCCTATGAACAATGTTTGTAATGAAATGTTAGTTGCCTCAATTCTTTATGATAGTTTAGGCCTTATGACAGAAAGCACTACCGCAGAATCAATAAGAATTGTTGCTGATCTAGTAAAAGCCGGAGTAAGCCTGCCTAAATTGGAGGAAGCAAGAAGGGCTAGTATGAAAAAGAGTATTGATTTAACTAAATATAAAGGTGAGCTTCTGCAAAGAATAGAACTCTTCAATGATAATTCAATAGCAACCATAACAATACCCTGGGCAGAAATTGAAAAGTACAGCAGTCAATACAATCCTTCGGTTTTAGTGCTTGATGAAATGAGGCTAATAGAAGATGTCAAAATTGCCATTGCCTTTAAAACATATAAAGATAATAAGTGTACAGCAAAAATTAGAGCTAATTTTAAATATCCTATAGCAAAAGATTTGGCTGAAAAATATGGAGGAGGTGGCCACCCTTATGCTAGTGGCTTTAAGGTTCATGGCAAAGATTTTGAGACCGTCAAGCAACAATGTATAGATACCGCTTCACAACTCCTAAATGAACTTGAACAGGGAGGTCAAAATGACAAACCAGATCAATCCTAAAATTTCTATTAAGCTTTTTAATAGCCTTTCAAATAAAATTGAAAATATTAAGCCTTTAGAAGCTAATACTTTTCGAATTTATAGTTGTGGCCCGACTGTTTATGACCATGCCCATATTGGTAATTTAAGTTCTTTTATATACGCAGATACACTAAAGAGAAGTCTTCAAATAGTTGGGTACAATACCGAGCATGTCATGAATTTTACAGATGTTGATGACAAAACCATTAGTAGAAGCCAAACTCTTTACTCAAACCAGGACCCATTAATTGCTCTTAAAAAATTAACCCGAAAATTTGAAGCAGTTTTTCTTAGTGATATGACTAACTTAAATAATAAGATTAATGATATAAAGTTTGTTAGAGCAACAGAATCTATTCCAGAAATGCAAGTTTTAATTAGTGTACTCTATGATTCAGGATTCGCATATATTGGCGAAGATGGTGTGTATTTTTCTATAGAATCATACAAAAAAGCTGGGTATAAATATGGTCAACTCTTAAAAATCTCGGAATCAGAAATTTCTCAACATCGAATAAATAACGATGAATATTCAAAAAGTAATATAAGTGATTTTGCGCTTTGGAAACTTGCAAAAAATAAAGAACCATTTTGGAAATTTAATTTAGGTGACCAAGAATTAAATGGAAGGCCTGGTTGGCATATTGAGTGTTCTGCTATGAGTAGTAGTAACTTAGGCCAACCGTTCGATATTCATACTGGTGGCGTAGATTTAATTTTTCCTCACCATGAAAATGAAATAGCTCAAAGTACTGCTGGAAAAACAGAAAAATTATATGCAAAAGTTTTTTATCATAGTGAACATTTATTGGTAGATGGCCATAAAATGAGTAAATCTTTAAATAATTTTTACACTATTCAACAGATAATTGATAAGGGCTATAACTATCAAACGTTCAGGCTCTTCATCTTACAAGCTCATTTTAAAAATCAAACTAATTTTACATGGGAAAACTTAAATTCTGCAAAAAATAGATTACATAATTGGCTGGCTATTGCAGACAGCATTTGGCAACTTCCACAATCTAAAAATGACATCAGTTCGCAATTAATAAAACTAGCAACTAACAATCTTAATACACCAGCTGTTCTGTCACAAATTGACAACTATTTCAATAATTTAGAAACCGAACAAAAATCACCACACAAGAACACAATCAGCACAATTAATCAATTACTAGGAATAGATTTGAACACCCCAGATATCTTAAATAAATTTAAAAATTTAATTTCAAAACGCCAGCAAGCTCGAAACAAAAAAGACTGGCAACTTTCCGATGAAATTAGGTCTCAACTAGAAGAAAGTGGCATAAAGCTCAAAGATATCGATAACAAAACAATTTGGAATTATATTCGACTGTAAAGTTCAAAAAAGTTAATCTGTTTTAAATTTTAGTTTTAAATTATTTCCAAAATAAGCTTTAATATAAATCCTTAAACAGCCTACGATAGGAATAGCAATTAAAGCACCCACAAAGCCAGCTATACTTACACCAACAATAGCAGACACAAAAACAGTTAAAGGTGTTAACTGATTGTAACGAGATTGTATATAAGGTTGCAAGGTTGCATTTTCTACCTGTTGATACACTAAAAAGAACACCGCCATAACAATTGCCAGCGGTAAAGAAACAAACAAACAAAATAATACAACAATCACGGCAGCAATAGTATTGCCAATCATGGGAATAAGGCCAATTAAGCCAACAATTGCAGCCATTGGAACAGGATTAATAACTACTCCCATAATAGTACTTGCAATGGCCAAAGCAAAAAAAGCAAAACCAGCTGCGATTGCCGCAATCAATAACTGACCATTTACATAGCCAGTAAATAACATATACATATCTTTTATTACCTCTGAGCGTTTTTCAATTTTGTTACTAGGTTGAATTTCTTTAAATTTTTTAATCCAATACGGGCCTTCTACCAACATCATAAAGGTCATAACTATAACTGCAATACTTGCAGTAATTCCTCCCCCAAGAGTTGCGACTAACGAAAACGCACCACCGCTCGCTTGGCCGACTTTGTGTTTAATTTCAGTAACGGCTGAAGTATATTGATTTGTTAAATTATTTCGCTGAATAAAACGAACCATTGGGGTATCTTGATTATTTATGTCTTCAATTGACAGGGGAAAAGTATTAACAAAATTGATAGTTTGTTTAATTAATGGGGGAACTATTACGGCAAAGAAAGCAATAACTATTGTCATTACGGCCGTGTAAGCAACGGCTGTAGCTCTAACACGACTTTTGCTAGGCAATAAGCTAGAAATCCAGCTCACAGCCGGATTAAGTGCTAAAGCTAGGAACACAGCAATAAATATAAGTTTTAGCGCAGGCAACATTTTATTAGCTAACGCCAAAAGTAAGCTTGCCAACATAACAATTACAACCACTTTTATTACTGTTTTATCGTTAAACTTAACCGTTATTGATTTATTATTACCGTCAGACATTTTAATTTCCTTTAACTAAAGATGAATACACCCTCATTATATCACTACCAACATTTTCTACATCAAAATTCTTAACAATATCTTGTTGCATGTTAAATTCGTGCTTATAAAACTTTTGATCATTTAGAGCTTTTGAAATTAAACTTGCCAATTGCTTATAATTTTCAGCAGGAAATAAAGTTTTAGAATTGGCCGACATTACTGAATTATAACCAGGGTTATTGCCCGCAAGAACTAACAAACCAGAAGCCATCGCTTCAATTAAAACTATTCCAAAACTTTCGCCACCAATAGCAGGGAATACAGCTATTTTTGAAGATTGAAGCAATCCAATCTTTTTAGATTCTTTAACATAACCAAAAAATTGACACCAATCTGCTAGACCATTGGCTTCAACATATTTCTTGAGTTTAGTGTTTTCTGGACCATCACCCACTATGGCAATTTTTAAATGTGGTAATTTCGTCTGTTTTTTTATTAAAGCAAGCGCTTTAAGAAGGTTTATGCAACCTTTTCTTTTGACCAACCGACCAACAAAAATAATATCGTACTTTTTTGTCTTTTGATTGATTGATTTATATTTAGTTAAATCAACCGCATTAGGTATTACACTACTTGAAATATTATAAGTTTCTAAGGCAAAAGATTGAGCTACTTCCGATACACTAATAAATTTATCAAACTTTTTTAAATTTCTTGATGTAGTTTTAGCTAACATTTTTGTACCAATTGTTACTCTACGTGAATAAGGAGCTATGTGAAAAGTTCCAATTATTTTAGTAGACTTGGGTGCATATTTAATAATCTTTCCAACTAAAAAAGGGCTAAAAGGCATTTGTACATGTAATATATCAAATTTTTCTTTGTTTAGAAGTTTCGTTAGATTACTTTTTGAAGTTGGCAGTGGAACAGTTAACCGGTTTTTGTTAAATCTAACCTTTAAATTCTTAGATAAACTATGTATGTTTGGTAAATCAGATCGATAACTTTCTCCCACCAGGTAATGGACTTCATGGCCTTTATTGCTTAACCATTTTCCAAGTAATAGTACATATTGTTGAACACCGTCTGTAGAATCTAGACTATCATCTAACGCAAAACCAATTTTCATTATTTATGAGCCTTTTTGGCTTGTTCGTATACAGCTAAATATTTCTTAGCAACATTGCTATAACTAAATTGAGCTACATAATCTTTTGCCCAATTAGACCATAACTTTCGTAATTCCTGATTTGTAATAAGCATCCTAAGCTTTCTAGCAAACTCGCTTGTATCTTTTACATTAATCAATGATAAAATACCTGTTTCTTGTAAAACACTAGAATAACCTGGATTATCGCCTGCTACAATAACTGCATCAGATGCCATAGCTTCTAGTAAAACTATTCCAAAACTCTCACCATAAATTGCTGGTGAACAAAATATAGTTGCTCGGTGTAGTAGTTTAATTTTTGTAGCTTCATCTACATAACCCTTAAATTCAACATCTTCTAAATTATTAAATTCTACATAATCTTCAAGCTTAGACCTATCAGGCCCATCACCAGCAATAATAAGTTTTGTATCTGGTAAGGTGTGTTTTAACTGTTCAAAAGCTTTAAGCAAATAAATAACGCCTTTACGCTTTTCTAGCCTACCAATGTAAACTATAGTGTGTTTATCTCGCTTGATATCTTTTTTAAGTACAAATTTAGAATGATTTATCCCGTTTGGAACAATTTGAATACTATGTTTTGTTAAAGACTTGATATAATCAGTTGCTGCATCCGACACAGCTGTAAAAACATCAATATATTTTAAAATAGATTTTGTGTAAGGTGTTATAACTTTCTCAATTGACCGACTCATCATATTTTCTGGTAATTTAGCATGAAAAGTAGCAACATTGATAGTCTTAGATCTGGCTAAAATTTGCCGACTGACAATTGGCACCCATGGCTCATGAAAATGAAGAATATCAAAATTATAAGAATTAAGTAACTCGTCTATTGATGCATTGTCAAAACTAGCCGAAACTTGTGCGGTAGTAGAAAATGGTGATTTAATATCACGAGCATCACCAACTAGAATTACACCTTCAATCTCCGGTAGGTTACTACCCTTAGGTTTAGGCGTAATAATAAAAGCTTGATGCCCACTTTTAATGAATTCTTCTCTTAAAGCAAGGACACATTCCTGCACACCGCCACTCTTATAGATATTGTAAGGACAAACAAGCCCAATTTTCATAACTAGTACTAGTATATCAAAATTATAACTTTTTAAGAAGTAATTTTCTTATTTCTGGTGGCACGAAAACCGATGCTTCTTTGGCGGTTGCAACTACTGTAGGTGCATGGGTAGACTGATTAGAATTAATAACATTAACTTTGTTATAAATAATTGCTAAGTGCTGTTCAACTCGATGATTATCAAAATACCTATCAGAATTAACGACAATATGATAAATCGGTAAATCTACCTGAACATTACAATTATTCAACTTAAACATAGTTAAGCCCGTGTCCATATATGTTCTAATATCGTTAATTTGCCATAACTTAATTTCAAATTCAATCCGCTTATTTCGTTCTTCTATGTCTGCGTCTTTTAATTTGCTGTTATGATTGGCCATTGATAAATAGCAATATTTTATTATTGATTTTCTTAACCCAAAAGTCTTGAGCAGTAATGCGGGGTATTTGTTAGAGAATATGCTTGCACCAATTTGGAGTGGCCATTTAATTCTTTTTGGCAAAATAAAATCGTCTTTATGCGCAAACCCAACAACGCTTATTATCAAACTAACTTGCTTGGTGATTTCTGGATACTTCTGCAACATTCTGGTAGCAATAACAAAACCAAAGGACATTCCAATAATTGTAATTTTGCGTTTTTTAAATCGTAACTTAATGAATGCCAACAAATAATCAGCCAAATTATCCAAAGTTGGTTTTTCATGAATTTTATAAAAACTTTCCATACCTCCAAAGCCTGGAAGATCAGGCATTGTAATACTTCCATACTTATTTAATTCTTCAGCAAAACCTAGCATTCGCTCTATACTAGAATGGTGCCCATAAATAAGTAAAATTTCTCTTTTGTGTTTATTGAAACTAGGAGCATACAACATACGCCCATTGAGTCCATTAATATTTAGCTCAATAATTTTTTGAGTATAATCCTTAACGCGTTTTTTAACCATTGTTCTTTTTGACTTTACTTCAAACTCTGTTATAGGTCAAGATATGAGATGCTATAATAAAACAATGAAGAAAATCGTGTTAGCAATAATTGGTTTATGTGTCTGCTTGCTAGTAGGTACTTTAATTTACACAACTTACACGAGACCTAAAAAAACCATATCGTCATCTCCTGTAGCATCCGAGCCAAAAAAGAACCAAACTGAAGCATTCAATCTTTCAGCTAATTCATTAACCGAGCCAACAAGTATTTGGGTAATTGTTAATAAACATCATCCTTTACCCGTTGATTTTGTTCCAGAACTAACAGTACCAGATGTAAATTTACGTTTAAATTCATCTGAAGAACAAATGCAAATAAATACCACGACTGCTCCAGCCATTAAAGATCTATTCACGGCAGCCAAAAAAGATAATATTAATTTAGTTTTTGGAAGTGGATACAGATCTGGCAAACTTCAAACTAAATTTTATACTGATTATGTTGCTAAAGATGGTGTAGCTCAAGCAGATACCTACAGTGCTAGGCCTGGTTTTAGCGAACATCAATCAGGCTTTTCTGCAGATATAGTTAGTGAAAATTCTAATTGCAATATGCAGACTTGTTGGGCAGATACCGCAGAGGGAAAGTGGCTAGCCCAAAATGCTTCTAATTTCGGCTTTATAATTCGTTACCCCTTAGATAAACAATCAATAACTGGTTATCAATACGAGCCATGGCACATAAGATATGTGGGCAAAGATTTAGCACTCCAAATTAAAAAATCAAAACAAACATTAGAAGAATTCTTTAAACTGGAATCAGCACCAACTTATAATTGAAGATATTGATCTTTAGTTAATATTTTGATTTCTGTTTCTTGATTTAAAGTCGTTTTAATTCTATTTAATTGCTCTTCAAAAGTAGTGTTATTTTGTGATTTGCCTAATGCTGATTGGCCTTCGTCGAATGTGTAGAGTCTAAAATTATGCCTTGCAAGCAAATCTACTTTTGCTTTTTGCTCAGCTGTCCACTCATAATGCATATAAACTGGAAGATAACCTTCAATACTAATCTGCTTAGAATCAGTAGCTATATTCATAACTGCAATGCCATTAAATAAAGACGGCGGATCTAACTGAGCATTTAAAAAATTTCCTAAACTATACCAAACAATTGCTTTACGCCCATCATCTAAGTTTATCTGCTCAACGGGCTGTAAAGTATGCGAACCATGCCCAAGAATTACATCTGCACCAAAATTTGCCAGCTTTAAGGCAAGTTGTTTTTGGCTTTGGTTTGCATCGCTTGAATATTCGGTTCCCCAACGCATTGAAACAATTACTATATCAGCATTGCTTTTTGCTTCTGTAAGTTGCTTCTTCGCTAATTCATCACTGTACATCGTTACGCTATAGTCATTTATTGGTGGTTCATTGCTGTAGGTTGTGTAAGATAAAAACGCAAACTTTACACCCTTAATTTCAAAATAATTTACTTTTTGTTTCTGAGAATCTGATTTATTGGCACCAGCAACCGCATACACACCAGGTAAACCTTGCCATGCCTCAACAGAAGATGTTATTACGCTTTGATCAAAATCATTAGTATGATTACTACCGGTATTAATTAAATTACAGCCCAGTTTTGCCATATCTCTAGAAAATTCAGTTGGAGAATTGAATTTTGGGTATCCACTAATACCAAATTTAGTGCCACCGCCTAAAACTGCCTGATTACAAAACCTAAGATCGCTTTTTTCAAATAAAGTACTCATATCCCCAAACATTGGAGTGTAATTGTAGCTACCGTCTGGTTGCTTAGCTTCTTGGTTTATGGCATCGTGAGGGATCATATCGCCAGTTGCTATAAACTTAATATTATTGTTATAAGTACTTTTTGAAACAGATTTTTTATCATCAGATGGGGCAGAAACTGAATTCTTAAAATAATAAATATAACCAAAAACACTTATAATTAAAATGAGAATTACTACTAAGCCAAATAAAAGTTTTTTTAACTTTGATTTATGAGTTACATTGGCTCGATTCTTAAACATAATTGCAAATTAATCCTTTTGTAAAGATTGGGCTCCAACCCAAACATATTCCCATGGCTCTGGTTCTGGACCTTGTTCGTTAGACCCTTCTGGATAACTAGGTATCCAACCAAATCGTTTAGCATTATAATAATTATTATCCTTAAGCCACTTAAAGCAAGTTGTAGTTTTAAAACTCTGTTCGCCATTGGCGCAAATGAAATCAACTGTAAACCCAGTATGGTGCCTCGAAAAACCAGGTATTGCAGCTTGGGTAAGTACACTCACTACTTGATTATCTGCTTGTCCATCGGCAATTTGCCGAAAACTAGCGCCCGTTGCAGATAATCTTTCCAAAAATAATTGTCTTTGATCTTCAATTGAACGATACCCAGAATTTAACTTTAAAGGAATCCCATCAGAATCTGCTAAATGTTTTATTTTGAGCCAAGCGTCTTTAGCTAAAGGTTGTAATAA
The DNA here is from genome assembly GCA_964603625.1 of uncultured Candidatus Saccharibacteria bacterium. GTDB lineage: Bacteria > Patescibacteriota > Saccharimonadia > Saccharimonadales > JAGQNJ01 > HK-STAS-PATE-36. The sequence continues at coordinate 693 of CAZRVM010000008.1, read as the reverse complement.
TTCAGGACTACTTGTATCTACTGTGTTTACTTTATCAATCAACGCAACTGGCACACTCCGCATATCATAACCACGACTTTTGGCAATTGTTATAATTCGCTCATCTGCTTGTTGATTACCAGTAATAATAGGGGTAGATCTAATCAGTTTTGTATTCGGGTAAATTATAGAATTATATAGTGTTTGAAAATCTTGACCGGTAAAATTTTTCAAATCTTCTGGACTAGGGTCTGATATTATTTTCTTTTCATTCTTTTGCGCCAAAACATTATTAGTATCATTTTTTACCACTTTGTCAGATTTTAAATTTTTTATTTTATAATAACCAAAAATACCCAAAAATATCACTAAAATACAAAAATATATTAATTTTTTATTGGATTTTTTATTCTTAATTCTTCTAGTTGGTTCAATAATACGCACAAGGTTTATTATACCTCAATTTATTTTGATTTTTGAAGTTAATCGTGTAAACTTACAGAGGTCAATAATTTTTTTTTTAAATCCTCAATTATATTGTACTGATTTTTTGACTAAATAATTCGGGGTGTAAACTGCCGGTGGCAGTTCGCAAGGAAACCTTCCAATGAAAGCTATGCTTTCATTAGTGAAGTATCGGGCTCGCCGGAGGTGAGTCGAATCTTGATTCGAACCCTTTATAAGTTATAATACAATTCATTGGGATGTGGCCAA
>CAZRVM010000007.1:13718-28549 GCA_964603625.1 uncultured Candidatus Saccharibacteria bacterium | reverse complement strand
TTTGCTTTTTCTGAAAAACTATGTACCATTCGGTCATCAAAAATATGTAATTTACCCTCCCATAAACCTTCATCACCAAATTTTTCACCGTATTTTACAATTCCGCCATCTATTTGATAAACCTTCTTAAAACCACGATTTTTCATTAGCGCACTTAAAGCTTCACACCTAACTCCGCCAGTACAATAGGTAATTATTGGCTTGTCTTTAATATCATTATACTTTGGGTCTTCAATTTCTTTAATAAAATCTTTAGAAGTTTTAACATTTGGAACAATTGTATTTTTAAACTTTCCGATTTCGGCTTCATAGGCATTCCTACCATCAAAAAATACAACATCTTCTCCATATTGCTTAACTAGTTCATTAACTTGTTCTGGTTTTAAGTGTTTTCCTCCACCAATAACACCTCGTTCATTAACTTTAACTTCATCTGGCGCACCAAAAGCTACTAATTCTGGACGCTCTTTAACACTAAGTCGTGGAAAATCATTACCTGTGCCATCACTCCATTTGTACATAATACCCTTAAATAAAACAGATCTATTCATCTCTCTTTTGTATTCTCGTAAATTTTCTATATCACCACCCAGGGTACCATTAATACCATGCTTGCTAACTATGACTCTCCCTTTTAAACCTAATCGTGTACAAAGTTCTTTTTGCCAACGCACCGTCATTGCTGGGTCTGAAACTGGCACAAATTTATAATATAGAATAACCTTTTGCATATTTAACTATTATACTCTATAATTATTTCATCTTTTATGATTGTGCCTACAATTTACAATCCAATAAAATTATTATGAGACTTTAAAGGCTTTTTGCTCTCAAAAGTCCAACATCTTAATACAATTATTAAAACAGAAAGTAGCTATGGATAAAAAGATTCTACTCAAGCATTGGCAAGCAGTTTCGCCCGACAAATGGAAGTTTTTCGGTGTTATATTTGTTGCTACTATTTCTACAATTTTAAGCAACTTCATTACCCCCTTAACAATTGCCAAATTATTAGGCGAAATACAAAAAGATACTATCACGATGAGTTCTGCTTGGCCTATTGTTTTGCTATTTTTTATTACTCAATTTTTAGGTGAGGTTGTTGGTTGGAATATTGTGCTTCGTTTATTGTGGGTTACAGAAACACGCACCCAAGAAAGACTTTACTACCAAATTTATAACAAACTCATAAAGCACAGTATGCGGTTTCATGCAGAAAATTTTGGAGGTTCATTAGTATCTCAAACCAATAAATTAATTAGCTCTAGCGAAAGGTTAATAGACACAATTGTATTTCAAATTACTCCGTTAGTAGCTAGCATTTTAGGCTCTGTAATAATTCTTGCTTACATTTTTTGGCAATTGGCTGTAATTATCTTATTATTTTCATTGATATTTTTGTTTACAGTTTACTCAAAACAAGCTAAGCTACGGCACCTTAACCAAGCAGAATCGCAGGCGAGCACCGCCATCACTGGTCATATCGCTGATAGCGTAACAAACATTTTAGCCATAAAATCTCATGACAACCAAGACAAAGAACAGCAAATCTTAAAAAATAAACTCAGATTTTGGATTGAGCGAACTATGGATAATATGCATGGCTTTATTCCAGTAAGAGACATTTTTTCTAGTATTTTGGTAATACTAAATAGTTCTGTCTTTTTAGTTGCCATATTTGCCAGTCAAAAAAATATGATATCAATTCCTGTTATTTATTTAGCTGTTACCTATTCGTTTGCGGTGTCGCGTAATCTATGGCAAGCCAATTCTATAATGCGTTCTTACAATCGTATAATTGGCGATAGTTACGATATGGTACGAATTCTAAATAAAAATATAGAAATTAAAGATCCTAAAAATCCTGAAAAAATCAATATAACGCGCGGTGAAATAGTCTTTGAAAATGTAGATTTTGCCTACGCAGATCAGCCAGATAAATTATTATTTAAAAATCTTAACTTAAAAATTAAAGCTGGTGAAAAAGTAGGCCTTGTTGGACTTAGTGGTGGAGGCAAAACTACCATAACAAAGCTAATAATGCGTTTTTCAGATATTCAAAATGGCACCATCGCTATTGACGGCCAAAATATTCGTAACGTTAAGCAGTCTGACCTTAGAGGAGCAATTTCATATGTTCCCCAAGAGCCACTACTCTTTCACAGAAGTATAGAAAAAAATATTGCTTACGGACGGTACTCGGCCACTAATCAAGAAATTATTGCGGTTGCAAAAATGGCCAATGCCCATGACTTTATTAGTAAGCTCAAAGATGGATACCAAACACTAGTTGGTGAGCGGGGTGTAAAACTTTCTGGTGGTCAACGCCAACGAATTGTTATTGCGCGAGCTATGCTCAAAAACACTCCTGTTCTGCTTTTAGACGAAGCTACAAGCGCATTAGATAGTGAAAGTGAAAACTTAATTCAGGACGCTCTTTGGAAGTTGATGAATAACAAAACTGCTATTGTTATTGCTCACCGTCTTAGCACAATTCAAAAAATGGATAGAATCATTGTGCTAGATAATGGCAAAATTATAGAAGAAGGTTCGCACAAAGAACTAATCTATAAAAACGGCAAGTATGCTGAACTCTGGAATCGCCAGTCTGGTGGATTTGTAAACGAAGATTAATTTATCTATTTTGTTTATTCTTGAAAATAATAAAAAAATCAAAAAACAAATTTAGTACTACTTAAATTATTCAGAAGCAGGTGTTTTTTCAGCATCTGATTTATTTTCAGATTCTGTTTCTTCAGTTGCTTCTTCTGAGCCAGTTTCTTCCTCTTCAGACTGTTGGGCAGGAGTTTCTATTACAGATACAACAGAGTGTTCAGAATCTGTTATTATAGTAACTTCGTTTGGTACAGTTAGGTCAGAAACTAAGATTCTGTCTCCAATCTCAGCCAAAGTTTCAACATTTACTGAAACACTATCTGGCAAGTTCCTTGGTGTAGCCTCTACTTCTAATACTTCTAATTGATGTAGTAACATTAAACCTGCTTTTTCAGCCGAACTATTGCCTTCAAATCTAATAGGCACCTCTGTTTTTACTTTTTCGTTCTGGTTTAGCGAGTCAAAAACTATATGTCTAATTGTGTTCTTGCGAGGATCAAAATCTACATCCTTAATAATTGCTAAGTATTTTTGGTTTTCTACATCTAAATCTATAGCGTGGTGCTTACCGGCTTTTTCATAAACTTTAGTAACTTCCATTATAGGAGCTTCAACGATAATAGATTCTTTACCGTGGTCATAAATAACAGCTGGCACTTTACCACTCCGCCTTAAAGCTCTGACTTGCTTACCAATTACTGTTCTCTTAGTAAGACTTAATGCTATATCGTTCGTACTCACATTTCCTCCAAATAAATTACTTAAACTTCTTTTCGCTTATTATTATAGCAGATTACTAGCTTTTTTGATACACTAGACTAATAAATGCTTGATTTTGAAACTTTAATAACAGGTAGTAGCGTAATAATTGGCTTAGCAATTATTGGCGGTATTATCTTTGCTGAATCTGGTTTGCTGGTTGGATTTTTTCTGCCTGGAGACACACTGTTATTATTCTCAGGATTCTTTGCGGCTCAAGGCAGATTACCACTTGGATGGTTAATTTTTGTAGTTGTTATCTGTGCAATTATTGGTGATAATACCGGTTATAGTATTGGGCGAAGAACTGGCCCAAGAATATTCAAAAAGAAAGATGGCATTCTTTTTCGCAAAGATCATATTCTGCGTGCCGAACAATTTTATCAGGAACACGGTGGCAAAACCATAATTTTAGCTAGGTTCGTGCCTATTGTTCGAACTTTCGCACCACTAGTTGCTGGAATTGGCAAAATGTCTCGTAAACGATTTATGGCATTTAATATAATTGGCGCTTTTGTTTGGGGGGTTGGCGTTACTTTAATTGGCTATTTCTTAGGTGGTTTCGTTTCACCAGAAACTGTTGAAAAATTCTTACTCCCAGTAATTGGAATAGTAACACTTGGCACTTTTGGGCCTGCACTTTATCACCTGTTTAAAGAACAAGCTACCCGTAAAGCTTTTTATACAAAGGTAAAACTTGGCTTAAGTAATATTTTTCTAAATAAAAAAGTAGATTAAAGAATTTTTGCTAAATACTGACCAGTATATGATTGTTTGACCTTTGCAACTTGTTCTGGCGTACCATAAGCAATAATATTGCCACCATTTTGACCACCTTCCGGGCCCATATCTATCAAATAATCTGCCGATTTTATTACATCAAGATTATGCTCAATAACAATCATACTATTTCCAGTATTGACCAGTGCATGCAGTACACCCAAGAGTTTATCAACATCGGCTATATGTAAGCCGGTTGTGGGTTCGTCTAATATATAGAGTGTTCTACCAGTAGCCCGCCTAGATAGTTCACTGGCAAGTTTGATGCGTTGTGCTTCTCCTCCGCTTAAAGTCGTTGCAGGTTGGCCTAAGGTTATATAGCCTAAGCCAACATCAACTAAAGTTTGTAATTTTTTAGCAATCACAGGTAAATTTTTAAAAAATTGCAAAGCCGTATCACAGGTCATTGCCAACACATCGCTGATAGTTTTACCTTTATAATGTATCTCAAGAGCTTCTCTGTTATACCTCTTACCATGGCAAACTTCGCACGGCACATAAACATCAGACAAAAAGTGCATCTCAATTTTAATAATGCCATCTCCTGCACAATTCTCACAACGGCCACCCTTAACATTAAAACTAAATCTACCCGGCCCGTAGCCTCTAATCTTAGATTCTGGAACGCTGGCAAATAATTCACGAATGGGCGTAAAAACACCAGTGTAAGTTGCCGGATTAGACCTCGGTGTTCGCCCAATTGGAGACTGATCTATAATTATTACTTTATCTAACTGCTTAATTCCTTCAATTTCTTTATGTTTACCGGCTACAGTGTTTGCTCTGTGTAATCTTGCAGAAAGTTCTTTAGCTAAAATATCATTAATTAATGTAGACTTCCCTGAGCCTGAAACACCACTCACTACTATTAGTTTGCCTAGTGGAATTTCTACATCTAAGTTTTTTAAATTGTGTTCACTAGCTCCGATTATTTTTAAACTTTTACCATTACCCTTACGACGATGTTTAGGGACGGCTATTTGTTTTTTGCCTAAAATATACTGCCCTGTGATACTTGCTTTATTATTGGCAACATCTTGTGGGCTACCTTGAGCAACTATTTCACCCCCATGCATGCCAGCACCTGGCCCAATATCAATCAAATAATCGGCTGTTTTTATGGTATCTTCGTCGTGCTCAACAACAATTACCGTATTGCCAAGGTCGCGCAAGTGTTTAAGCGTAGTAATTAAGCGTTCATTATCTCGTTGATGTAAACCAATTGATGGCTCATCTAAAACATATAATACTCCCATAAGTCCAGAACCAATTTGAGTTGCTAATCGAATTCGTTGAGCTTCTCCACCGCTTAGTGTTGAGGCACTGCGTAACAGATTCAAATAATTTAACCCCACATTTTGTAAAAACTCTAACCTTGCTCGAATTTCTTTTAAAATTTGTTCAGCAATATGCTGTTCGGTTGCGTTTAACTTAATATTCTTAAAATAATAAGTAGCATCATCAATAGAAAGCTCACAAATATCCATTATTGATTTATCATTTACGGTTACTGCTAAAACTTCTGGTTTAAGCCTCTTACCATTACAAGCAAAACACGGCCTCTCTTGCATAAAGCGTTCAATATCTTTCCGAACAAAATCACTATCTGTTTCTTTGTGCCGTCTTTCAAGGTTAGGAATAACTCCTTCATAAGTAGCTTCATACCACCTACCACTGCCTAAACTTATTTTATATTTTTTGTCTCCAGTACCGTATAAAATACGCTTAATATTATCCTCTGAGATTTCGCCAGTTGGAACATGAATACTAAAACCAAATTCATTACCAACTGCTTCAATTTTTTTCATATACCAAGCATCTATATTAATTCTATTAAATGGCCTAATAGCCCCTTCGGCCAAAGTTAATCGACCATTAGGAATTACAATATCTGGATCTACTTCAAGCCTAGAACCCAACCCAGTACACACCGTGCATGCACCTTGTGGACTATTAAAACTAAAAGTTCTTGGTTCTAGCTCAGGAATAGAAACTTCTGGATGATCTATGCAGGCGTACATTAAACTGTAATCACTATCGGTATTTAAATCAGCGTTATGAAGCTTTAGCTTACCTTCAGCTAAGTTTAGTGCTTGTTCAATAGATTGACTTAGCCTGCCCTGATTCTCAGCGTTATTAGTAAGCCTATCTACCACAATTTCAATTGTATGTTTTTTAGCTTTATCTAACTCTGGGAATTCATCTAAAGCATAAATAACCCCATCTATTCTCGCCCTGGCAAAACCTGCTTTTTGAAACTGTTCTGGAATATGCTCAAACGCGCCTTTCTTTACTTGAACAACTGGCGCTAGCACTAAAAGCCTGGCGTCTTTAGAAGAATTAATTATCAAATCGACAATTGCTTGAGTGGTTTGGCGTTTTACAACTTTTCCACAGACTGGACAATGAGGAATACCTATCCTGGCAAATAATAATCGTAAATAATCATAGATTTCGGTAACTGTCGCCACAGTAGAACGAGGGTTTCTGCTAGTTGATTTCTGATCTATACTAATTGCCGGGCTCAGGCCATCAATTTGGTCTACGTCCGGCTTTTCCATTAACCCCAAAAACTGTCGAGCATATGAGCTTAAACTTTCTACATAACGGCGTTGACCTTCGGCATAGATTGTATCAAAAGCCAAAGAAGATTTTCCAGAACCACTCAACCCAGTAATCACTATTAACTTATCTCTAGGTATTTCTAAAGATATATTCTTTAAATTGTGTTCTCTAGCTCCCTTTACAACAATTGCATTTTGGCTTGCCATATAAAAAGTTACTCCAATATAACTTACTTTTAATAATCAAATTTAAGCGTATTTTTTAAAGCCTACCCCTCGTTAAGCTAATTAATTATACTCTAAAATTAGCAAATTTACTAGTTATATAGTTTATAAATAATTTTTATCTCGTTTTAAAACTGGCTCTACAATTAATGGATCAAGTAGCACTTCTTCGGGAACTAAATCTTGAAATTGTTTAGCTAAACTTGCCTTGTTATCCATATCTAAACCTGGAACTTTTACTAAACTTATATGAGGTTTAAACTGGTTCCTAATTTTAAGATGAAGTGTTCTAAGAGCAGAAGAAGCCAAGCTATATTCATCTGCAATTATTTGATTATGATCAAGCCTAACTACTAAGGTTTCATCTCGCCTATCCATTAGGCAAACTCGCCCAAGTTGAGCAATTAAAGATTGGTCTTTTGATTCACAACATTCTTTGTTTATTCTACTAACAGCTTCACTTGTATTAAACCCTTGGGCAAATCCTTGTAACTCTTTGGTTAATTTGTTTCGCTCTAAATAGGTTACATGCATAGTTCGAGGATCTTTAAGCTGTGCTTCTGGTGGCAGGATATTATCTGCTTTGAAAAGCTTTGTAAGTTCGTAAAGTTCTTCGGCCGATTCTTCGGCAACAGGTCTAAAAATCGAAAATACACTTGCTCGGTTTGTTCTAGACTTTGGATATTGGTTTTTTATTCCAATACCCGGATATGTTTTACGCGACATACTCCCCTCCACTTCTACTACATAACGCTTATTGTAATATAACTTGACCCATTTTTAATGCTGTGGTTTATGCTACACGCAAGTTAACTGTTACACTATAATCAATCATGAAGAATAAGCATGAATTCATTACAAAACAGTTAAAAAAAGAGTACAGACTTCACCAAAAAATAGCTATTGATATATTGGGCGCTCTTTTAATAATAGCATCAGGATTAGTTGGTTGGTTGCCCGGACCAGGTGGTTTACCCCTGCTTATAGGCGGCTTGAGCTTACTAGCCAAAAATCATCATTGGGCCCATAATTTACTTGAACAATTAAAAATAAATGGCAATAAAGCAATTAAGTTGATTTTTCGAAATAACCCCACGCTGTTTATAATTTATGATATTATAGCTTTTATTATTGCTATAACGGCAATCATTTTTCTAATAAAACTTGAAAACTACAAGTTTTTGTGGCCTATTGCTTTTATGTTTGGTATATCCGTAGCTTTATTCTTGGGTAACAGAGGTCGCTACGATGCTTTGGAGAGTAAGTTTAAAAAAACTTATAAATCATTCAAAAAAAATAGGGCGAATAAAACATAACCATATTGTTCAATATTCTTGACATTTTGTCTTTTTTTTAGTATCATCTTTATAAATAAGCGAGGTGGTTATGTTGGATTTTCTAGTCTTAGGTCAAATTCCAGGTACAAATTTTCAGATTGATTTTAGTTGGTACCTTTTCTTGTCTTTGGTAATTCTTTCAGTAATTTTACACAAAATTAAAAAATCCAGCTCCACTATTGCAATTAAAACTAAAAATCAGCCTAGCTAAAAATAACTTTATCTTAATTTTGCAAAATGCTCTCGGCATATAGCTTTAATTCTTCTAAAAGATATTCTTGGTTTTTGTTTAAATTTGGGTTATTAACTAAATCGTTTAACTTCTGGTAGAAAACAAAAGCCCTACTAGATTCGCCCCCTTTAAGCAACTTTGCAGATCTGTAATTCTCCCAGTTCTCAATTTCTTCATGGCTAATTTTATTGTAGAAATTGCGAGCTTTATAAAGTGGCAACAGCTCATTTAAGCGTTTATCAATAAAATTAACGCTCAAACTACCTATAGCAGTCTCACTTGCTTGCCTTACTTCGTACATACTAGCTTTATCTTGGTCGTTAAAAAAACCTTCGTATAATTGTGCGTCTACAATATTGTCTTCTTTTTGCCGAGCTTCCTGTTGTTTTTGATTTAGTAGCACTACTGCTTTTAATACATTTGATTTAAAACTAGAATTAAAATTAAGTTTTCTAAGGTTAGCGTCAATCTTATTGCTATCTATGTCAATGCGCTGTTTAGACTCGTCATCTAAGACTGTAAGAGGCGCCACTGCCGGACAACGATTAAACTGCAGTGTTTTAATTGGTAATCTTACCTCATCGCTTTCTGGCTTCCATTGCCAAGCATCTACCAACTGTTCTGGTGTCATCTTCAACCACTTTGTAGGGTCATGCCTTAAATCATAAACTAAACAACCGCTTTTTGGATTATCGGCAAAATATACCGCAACTGTAGTCTTCTCGGATAAATTAGAATATTTACCACTAGTGTAAACAAAAGGATGCCCCGTTTTAACAAATTGCTCAATAGTTTTTTTGTGCCTCATTTTCAATAAATAATCAAATAGTCTAGGTTGTTTACTTTTGATTAAACCGGCTACCGCAATAGTTGCCGAAACATCACTTAAGGCATCATGTGCATTAGAATGTTCTAGATGATTAATTGCTGTTAAAAGCTCTAACTTATTAGTTGGTAAACCTTCTTCATTTTTTGGCCAATTTACACCATCTGGGCGTAATGCTCTGGTCATCCTAACGACATCAAGTAAATCCCACCTACTCCTACCTTCTTGCCAGTGCCACTCATAAGGATCATAAAAATTACGGTAATGTAAGTAACGCACAAATTCATCATCAAACCTAACCGAATTATAGCCTACAAATATGGTATTTGGCTTAGCTATTTCTTCACTAAACAATTTTAAAAATACAGCCTCAGATAACCCTTCTTCTATTGTTTTCTGTGGTGTGATACCGGTTACTAAAATTGCTTCTGGGTCTGGCAGTACATCTTCAGTTAATTTTATATGCAAATTAATAGGTTCTCCAACAGGTTCTAGTTCCATTGTTGTACGCTGACCTGCAAATTGCATTATCCGTTGTTCTCGTGGGTTAAAACCACTGGTTTCTAAATCATAAAAGAAAAAACTCTGATTCATATCTACTAGTTTAACACTGTAGTTAGTATTCGATTAACAAACCTTTGTTTTCACCAATAAATTGAGTTGGTCAATAAATAATTTCACCTAACGACGGATCGCCAATAATAATTTTTTGCCCTACCTCAATATTTTGTTTAATCAACGCATTTAAAATACCCATTTTCTTTAAAATATCTCTAATACGCTGACGGCCATGATAATTAGAAAAATCAGTTCGCCTTGCAAAACTTTCAATCTTTTTTCCAGTAACAATAAAAGCATCCTTGGTTTTCTTAATGTGCCAACTATCTGCTGGTTCTTCATACTTAAGAATTGGTATTTGTTGTTTAGTCTTTTTAACTTGCTTAACTTTAACTTTCTTCACCATCTTGAGTGTTGCTCGAAGCAAATTACTTAAGCCCAACTTACTTTTTGAAGAAATTGCTATTATTTGAGTAGATTTTGGTACATTATTTCTAAGTTGAGCAACTAAACTTGTAATTTTCTCTTCACTAAGACCATCTATTTTAGTAATTACAATAATCTCTGGCCTTTTACTTAAATTAATTTTATAATTTTTTAATTCATTTAAGATTATCTTATAACTAGTACTAACATCCTCACTATAAGCGTCTATTAGGTGCAAAATTACGCTAGTTCTCTCAATATGACGCAAAAATTCATCGCCCAAGCCCTTGCCTTTACTTGCGCCTTCAATTAAACCCGGTATATCGGCCATGAGCATTGTTGAATCATCAATATCTACTACACCCAAATTAGGTGTTATAGTTGTAAAGGGGTAATTCGCAATTTCAGGGCGAGCATTACTAATGCTTGCAAGTAGTGTAGACTTACCAGCATTAGGCAAACCAACCAATCCAACATCGGCAATTAATTTAATTTCTAGCGTTAATTCTGAATCTTCACCTAGCTCACCTTTTTCTGCAAATAGTGGCACCTGGCGCCTAGACGATACAAAATGAGCATTTCCAAAACCACCCTTACCACCTTTAACTATTACGGCGGTTTGTTGATCTTTAGTTAAATCTGCAATTACATTACCATTATTATCACTTATAATTGTGCCGATTGGCATTTTAACTAATAAGTCTTGGCCATCTTTACCATGTCTTTTTCGCTTAGAACCTGCTTCTCCATTTTGTGCGGTTAAACTTTTCTTAAACCTAAAATTAGCTAGTGTATCTTGATTTCTATCGGCAATAGCTATTACGTCGCCTCCATTACCGCCATCGCCACCATCTGGGCCACCTTTATCTACATATTTTTCATGCCTAAAGCTAACTGCACCATTACCACCATTGCCAGCTTTCGCCTGTATTGTAACTTTATCTACAAACATAATTTGTAAATATTATACAATAATAATGAGTAACTTTCTAATATATAAACCTATACTTACCAAAATCGCTAGGTGGCACTGTTCGATAAGTTACACGACCCCAAGTTGGGTAATTCATATCTGATACCAAAATTGAACCGTCTTCGTTTACAGATTCTACATATGCTACATGCCCCAATCCACCCATATTGGCGTGCCACAATACTGCTCCTGCACGAGGAGTTGCCCCAACCCCCATTCCAGCACCTTGAGCTCTAGAATACCAAGATATAGCGTGGCCTAAATTAGTAGGCAAAGGATGACCGGCTTGAGCTCGTCGATTAGCCGCATGCCAAGTACAATAACCGTAATCGTAACCATTGGCCGCACCATAAACAGCTCTAAAGCCAGCCGAACTTGCCAACCCTGCTGAAATACCTCCGCCTCTACTAATGGTGGGAGCTGGTTTTCCGTCTGGCATTACCAGTTTTTCGCCAACAGCTGGCAAATTGCCTGCTTCAAGATCATTAAATGCTATGAACTTTGCCTTATCTACACTGAACCTATTTACAAGATTATCTATAGTATCACCCGACTGAAGGGTATAAACAAGCCCATTAACAGGCGAGATTGTAAGCTTAACACCCTCTCTAACGGTATCGCCAGTTAAATTATTGGTCCAGCGAATTGTGTCTGAAGTAACTCCAAATTTATTAGCAATACTACTAATGGTATCGCCCGACTGGACCTCATAAGTAGTAATATCGGCTCGAGATTTCAAGCCTGTTGCAATTATCTGAGGTTGAGTAACGACAACTTCAGAAACTGAGGTTACTGTTAGTTGTTCGTTCATACTATCTGCAAAGTTAGCCACTGCAGTTTGTTCTGGCAGATTAGCAGATTTTGCAATACTAAGTGCAATATCGGCAGAAGACAAATTATCTAGTGGGTTAGCAACAGATTCTGACTCGTTTACAAGTATTGCATTAGATACAGTATTGCCAGAGGTGTTAGGTTTTTGAAGCACAAAAACAGCCACCACTATCAGTAGTAAAGAATTTAAAACTAGTAAACTAAAACCAATTGTTTTTCGTCTATGTTTAACGCCAAACAATTTTTTATAAAATGATTGTTTTTTAACTTCTGATTGTAAGTTATTGATACGAGTCGATAGATCTGTATCAGCAACTGATGGAGTTGTACGAATACCGCTCTCCCTGGATTGTATCCAAACCACATTACTATTTTTTAATTAATTATTTCAAGAGTTCGACCACTTGAATTTTAAATTTACTTTGCTTAGTAATGTGAGTAATCTATTTTTCAAAGTCACTATTGTAATACAGATTACTAGGTTCTATTTTACCATTTTTATTAGCAATATTTCAAGCTTCTCAAGGCATGTTAATTTTTTATCAATTTAATCCCTTTTTCAAGCCCTAAAATGTAACTTCCGTATTCTTGTGACAATAACTATTTTCTATTTATCTCCTTCAAGTCTTACAAGGACGGACCTTGTAATATTAAATATTATGGTGTAGTAGGTTTTTTGGATTTATATGTTGTTATACAGGAGGCGTAAACTTATCTTTATTAAGTTAAGCACATCACTATACTTTTAGATATATTTTAGCGTTTATATGAATTTTTACAGATATTGTTAGTGTCTTAGCTTGAAAGTAATTTTCTGGCTAAATTGAATAAAATTTGTAGCTTATTCTACAATAAAATATATGATGGTCTTAAAGGCCACAATTCTTCTTGCAATGCTGTTGTACTAAGGCTTCGTGCTCGGCTAGGGTTCTAGAGAAGTAAGTTATTCCATCATCGCCCGATACAAAATAAAGCCAATCAGTACTGGCCGGATGAGCTACCGCCATTAATGAAGACTGTGTAACATTACTAATTGGGCCCGGTGTTAACCCAAAGTTATTATAAGTATTATATGCAGAATCAAACTTTAAAGTTTGTGACTGATTAAGACTATCGCTTACCCCTTCTAGAACTGCACCATATTTAGCGGTTGCGTCAGATTGAAGTTTAATATTTTCTTTAAGCCGTTTTAAAAATACTTGGGCAACCTGCTGGCGATCAGAATCACTAGAAACTTCTTTTTCGACTATTGAGGCTAGAGTTATTGCTTGATGTGTAGTAAGATTTTGAGCCACAAAAGCTTGTTTTATCTCTGGCGTTAATCTTTTATTCATTTCGTCTAAAGAATCGGTAATAATTTGCTGAGCCGTTGTGCTACTTGTTCGTTCAAAAGATTCTGGGTACAAATAACCTTCTAAACTAGCAGATTCTGGCTTATCTGTTAGGGCTGGATGATTTTTATAATTTTCTGGATTCAGTGCTTCTTTGGCTTCTGCTTCAGAAAATCCTGCATTAACAAGCATTGTCTGAACTTGATCCAACCTTGCACCCGGCAAAATTGTTACTAATTTACTGACTATTTTGCCTTGAGTTAGAATTGAGACAATTTCTGGTACGCCATAGCTTGGGCTTAATTCATAAGTTCCTGCCTGGATATCTTGTGAAGCTCCATTATTTCTTACATATTGTTCAAAAATCCGTTTATTTCTAATTAATTCTTTAGATTTTAACAACTGGCTAACATCTTTTAAACTAGAACCTGCTTCAATTGTAACTTCTACTAATGTTTGTTTTGAGCTAACTGGTTGAATATTTTGGTTAAAAAAATTCCGCGCAAACAAAACACTAGCAAATACACCAATTACACCAACTATAACAATTACTGCTAACCATTTATATATTCGCTTTTTGCGATCAATCTTATAAGTCATTTGTTATATACCCTTTAAGTAATCCTCTAATATAAACATAGCCGAGACCGCATCTATATCTGATTTTTGGAATACCTTTTTCTTTTTAGTTGAACTAAGATATTCCTTAGCTTTAACAGATGTTAGCGCTTCGTCTTGTAAGCTAATATCTAAATTTATATTCTGCTTAAGATTTTCTACAAAATCTAAAACAAACTGAGTTTGCTGAGTGTTTTGACCGTCCAAACCTCTAGGTAAGCCAACCACTAACTTATTAGCCTTATGCTGATGGATGAGATTATTTAATTTTAAATTAAAATGACCATCATTATTAAGGGTTTGCAGTGGCTCGGGAATTTTTGCAATTGAGTTTGCTCTTGCTATTCCTATTCGCTTTGTACCTACATCTAGTGCAATTAGAGTTGTACTATCATTCACTAATTATTTACCTCTTGATAAACTATTGTAATTCGCTTGGTATTTTTTGGAACAACATTTACCCAAAACGGATTAAAGTTTACTTCTACTTCTGAGACGCCTTCTATTTTCTTAACAGTTTCTTGCACATCACCTCTTTTTTTGCCAGCTACTTCTTTTACTAATTGTTGTTCATCTATCTTCGGACCCAAAACTACTTGAACCTGCAAACTTATTGGAAAATTACCATTACTACTTCGAGTGCCAACCCTAAAGACTGCTTTATCAATACCATTCTGTCTTATTTGAAGACTTCGCTGTTCAATTTCTGATTGTACGCTATTAT
Source organism: uncultured Candidatus Saccharibacteria bacterium (assembly GCA_964603625.1). Lineage (GTDB taxonomy): Bacteria > Patescibacteriota > Saccharimonadia > Saccharimonadales > JAGQNJ01 > HK-STAS-PATE-36. The sequence continues at coordinate 13,749 of CAZRVM010000007.1, read as the reverse complement.
TTACTAATTTTTCTAAATCTTCTTTTTTTAC
>CAZRVM010000007.1:9326-13618 GCA_964603625.1 uncultured Candidatus Saccharibacteria bacterium | reverse complement strand
GGAAAAGATGCCACTGTAACCGTTTGAGTTGTGATAAATGTTAACCCACCCGTACTAACGCCAGTTCCGGCTGGTATTGTAGGGGTGCCACTAGAGCAACTAACTGATAGTGTTACTGTGCCTGATGCTTTTGTACCTAAATCTTTTTGACCCGTTGCTGGAACTTTTTGTTCGTCTGTTTTGTTAGTTTCTACTTCTTTGGCTGGCACTATTGCCTTTTCTAGATCTAGCTCATTTGCAGAAGTCGATGTGCTAAATTCAATCGTCTTATTAGACGAAGAATTCTGAGTTTTAACAATAATCGTAGCTTTTGGCGCTAAAAATAAAGCCCAGTATGCTAACCCCATTAAGCTAATTACAGCAACCACACCAATAATTATTTTTTTTCTAAAAGAATCAAAGTTAGGCACCGAATTTTTTTTAGCTTTTTTATCTTTTGAAGATTTTTTAGGTTTTTCTGGTTTTGGTTCAGATGGCAAGTCAGACTCAAAAACAGCATCTTCTTCTGTTAGTTCTCCGACAGTTGATTTTGGATCTATCTCTGGGTCAATTTCTTCAGTTTCTAATAATTCTTCATCTTCAATAGGAATAACAGGGGGCGCTGGTATTTCTGGTTTTGACTGCAAATTATTAGCTACATAAACTCCAACCGCACCCGCTAAGGGTAAAATACTCTGTTCGCTGGTAATTAATACTAACCGTTTATCGACTTCGTCTGCTGAACGCTTCAAAAGTTTCATGTTTACAATACTCTGTAAAACTACTGCTCTTTTTGGTAATACTAATGCAATTATATTGTGTTTACTAGAGTTAATTTTATCTACAATAGCTGTAATTTCGTCATCGACATCTACATAAATTGTATCTTTTTGAGAATTTGTACTCATATTCTTTCAATTATACCTTAAGCATCCTATCTATGCGGGCTTTTATTGAATCTTGCTTGTCATCATCTTGAGCTAATGTATCTATTCCTACTCTAACGAGCCCTAAAGCCGTAATAAAAGTATGGTCATTAACTTTAGAAGTCGAATCGGTTATGCCTGCAACTTGGTTAGGATTAATAAGTTGAATAATCGGTTGTTTGGTAAAAGGTAAATCTCTATACCATTTAGTTTGCTTTAAATTGTTTATTATCATTTTGAGTGAAGACCCTCCGCCACACAAAAAAATTCGTTGAGGTAAATGATCTAGATTTTCAAACTCACCTAGTGCAAGCTCAACTCCATGAAGCCATACCGCTAATGTTTTCTTTAAGGCTACGCGCATATCATCATTTTTTTGTTCGCTTAACTGATTATCATTAAGGTTAGTTTTTAGAGCTTCGGCTTGTTCAAAATCGATGCCAAGTTCGCGCTCTATTGACCTAGTAAAAGCTCGCCCCCCAATGCCAAACATTTTAGTGCCTTGTACGCCTCCATCGTTAATTACTGCAACATCGGTTGTGCCACCACCTATATCCATTAAGATTGCACTCATATTTGAGCCAGTGTTATCACCAATTACCGAACGAGCAACTGCAAAAGGCTCAGCCGCAACTGCCAATAAATCTAAATCGAGTTGTTGGGCTGTTCTCTCAAGTGCGCCAATATGTACTAAGGGAGCAAAAGCTGTATAAAGTTGAACGACCACATCACGCCCCTGAAATCCAATCGGGTTAGTAATTTTATAACCGTCAATTTCTACGCTAACTAATGCACTATTAACCAACCGTATATCAACATGCTTTCCGCCTAATTCCCAAGCTAATTTTTTACTTGCTCTCTGCTTTGCGCGCTCCTGTACTTTGGTTAAAATTTTACCGAATTCATCTATAGTTAATTCTCTTTTTGGGTCATTTCGCCTATATCTAACAGTTGTTGTTGTGCCTTTGACTAATTCTCCTGCAATACCGATTACCGCAGTTCTAGCACTCAAACCTGCCTGTTGTTCTGCCTGAGATAATGCGTTGTCGCAATTAGCAACTACTGCCGAAATATCAGCTATCGCACCTGCTTGCATATCACCAAGTTGCTGATGAACTCGCCCCATGCCAATTATTTCAGCCTGATTGCCATCTACTTTAGCAATTAATGCTTTGATATATTCTGTACCAATATCTAAACCAACTACATACTGCTCAGATTTATGGCTCAATATTTTTTTAGGCGATTTTGCTACTTTTGGTACTTTAATTTTTTTAAGCTTATCTATCATACTCAGCTGATATTATACCACTTATACTTTCAATTTTTTCGTAAAAAATGCCGGACGCAATTTTTTAAATCAAAACCGCCTTAATTCTACGAACACCAGCCGACGAAGCTTCCTCTTTAACTATTTTAAACTTCTTGCCATCTTCAAAAAGCTGCAAACTATGATCTACATGTGGGCCACCACATATTTCAAAACTATATGGTTTGTCTGCGTCATCAGCAATCATTTTATAAACCTTAACTGTATCACCATAACGATCACCAAACTGACCTAACGCCCCTAACTTACCAGTTGCTTCTTTGGTGGGGTATTCTGCCCAAGAAATTTTAAGATCTTTTGATATCTGCTTATTAACAATTTCCTCAACCCGACTTAGCTGTTCTGGTGAAACTTTTACAGGGTGAGAAAAATCAAAACGCAACCTCTCCTCAGTTATATTACTACCTCTCTGCACTACGCTTTCGCCTAAAACATCTCTTAAAGCTTGATACATCAAATGAGTAGCAGTATGGTACTTTTTGTGCTGTAAACTCTGGCCACCAAGCCCACCTTTAAAAATCCCTTTAGTTGCAGTTTGACTTTTTTGGCGTTGAACATCCATTGCTTTGTTATAATTTTGCAACCACTTATCTTCCATTGGTTTTCCGGCATGAAAAGCCTCCTCGACTGTCATTTCTTTAGGGAACCCAAATGTGTCATAAAGCTTAAAAACATCTGCACCAGTAATTTCTGGCTGCGAATTACAGATTCTCTGAAATTCCCGTACGCCCTTACGCAAAGCCTGACGAAAAACTTTTTCTTCCTTAGACAAAATTTCAATTACTTTTACTTGGTTAGTCTTAACTTCTGAAAAACTACCACTATACATATTGGTTATTATTGAAATTACATCTTGCATAAAATTTTGATCAACGCCTAACTCAAAAGCATAACGAATTGCCCTGCGCACTAACCTTCTCATTACATAACCTTGTTCTTTGTTGCTCGGTACCACTCCATCTACAGCTAAAAAAGTTGATGCCCGCAGATGATCAGCTATAACTCGCATTGCATTTGTGTTGTTATCGTATTGCTTACCAGAAAGTTGTTCTAGTTTTTCTATTATTGGCCACATAAGGCTAATTTTATACACATCTGGATTACCAAGTTTTGCTGCACTAATTCGTTCCAATCCTGAACCGTGATCAATATTTGGTTTCTGTAATGGCTCAAATTTACCTTCACCAATTTTTTTATATGACATAAAAACATTGTTACCTATTTCCATAAATCGCCCACAATCACAGTTAGGGTGGCAATTTTCTCCATATTCAGTGTTATGTGGTGTGCCAAAATCATAAAACATTTCACTATCTGGGCCACAAGGATCGCCAACAGGGGTAGTTTCTAGCCCTCCATTTCGACTCCACCAATTTTTGCTATCATCATAATAAAAAATTCGCTCACCAGCTTTAATGCCTCTAGCGTAGCCATTGGCCTCCGTCCCTATATCTGCTTCATTTGCAACTAGCCCGTAAGACTCAAATAATTGTTTCCAAATTGTGCCAGTCTCATTATCTTTAACAATATTGTAATCAGGGTTGCCTGCGTAACAAGTCACATAAACTTTACTCATATCCAGCTTTATAACTTCACTCAAGAATTCAAACATCCATTTTATTTGCTCTTCTTTAAAATAGTCGCCCAAACTCCAGTTGCCTAACATTTCAAAAAAAGTAGTGTGCCGGTTATCACCTACATCATCTATATCTTGAGCGCGCAAGCAAGTCTGACTATTGACCAATCTGTTTCCAGCAGGGTGAGGCTGTCCTAGTAAATATGGAATCATTGGTTGCATACCAGAGCCAGTAAAAAGAGTAGTGGAGTCTTCTTGTGGAACCAATGATGCTCTAGGGCTGATTTGATGCCCTCTGTCTTTAAAAAACCCTAAATAAGCACTTCTAATTTCTTGAGTATTCATATCTGTTAAAGTATACCACGAATAATATTGTTTAAACTTTTTTAAGTAATATAAAACTTAACGGAAATAACTTAAGCTTTGGACAGTGATTTAAAATTTTCTAGTTTAATTTATCTTGAATATTTTTTGCAACATC
>CAZRVM010000007.1:0-9226 GCA_964603625.1 uncultured Candidatus Saccharibacteria bacterium | reverse complement strand
GACAGTGATTTAAAATTTTCTAGTTTAATTTATCTTGAATATTTTTTGCAACATCGGCAACTCCGCCTGTTACACCTTCAACAACATTACCAGCGCCCTCTGCTACATTTTTAGCAACATCACCCGTTGTGTCGGCAACACTTTGTGCAACATTGCCAGTACCTTCTGCTACATTTTTAGCAACATCACCAGTTGTACTTGCAACATTTTGAGCAACGTTACCAGCACCTTCTGCTACATTTTTAGCAACATCTCCAGCTACTTCAACTCCATCGCCTACAACACCTACAACTGTAGATCCAGCCGTTTTTGCTACATCTATTGCACCACCAGCAACATCTTTACCGGTCTCTACAGTATTTCCAGCAACATCAGCAACCCCGCCTGCTACATCAGAAGCTTTATCTTTAGCGCCTCCAAAAATCCCTTTTATTGAATCTAATAAACCCATTTTAAACCCTCCTTAAAATTTAATAATTAACAATACCTTAATGATAACCTATTTCTTATTAAATAAACAGCATAAACCAACTACAAGAATATTTATAGAATTATTCCTCCACCTAAAACTTTATTTCCCTGATACAAAACCGCAGACTGACCAGGTGTCAAAGCTCTAATTTCATTTTTTAAACTGATTTCTATTTTAGAATGACTACTTTTTGAGCCTAATTTTGTAGATAATTTAATTTTACCTTTCACCAGTTGTGCGCCGTGCCGAGTCCTTACATCTACCTCAAAGTCCTTTGGGACGCCATTTATCCAATGTACTTGATTTAGATTTATAGATTTATTCCACAATTTTGTACTAGCTAAATTTGTTGTAACATAAACTTCATTTTTTGAAATATCTTTCCCAATAACATAGTAAGGTAAGCCTCCGCCAACATTTAGTCCATGCCTTTGCCCTAGTGTATAAAAAATAGCTCCTTCGTGCTGGCCAACAATTCTACCAGATTCATCAATGATATTTCCGAATTGTTGAGTTCCGAGTTCTGCCTCTAAAAACTCTTTAATACCAACTTTACCTACGAAACAAATGCCCATACTATCTTTTTTGGTAGCAGTAACAAGATTTAGCTGTTTGGCAATTTTTCTAACCTCTGTTTTTGTTAGTTCGCCTAGTGGAAATAAAGTTTTAGCAAGCGCTTGAGCAGAAACTCTATACAAAAAATATGTTTGATCTTTTAAACTATCTTTAGCTTTAAATAATTGACTATTCTTTACTATGGCATAATGACCAGTTGCAACCAAATCTGCTCCATCTCTAAGTGCGGTATCTAAAAATAATTTAAATTTAATTTCTTGGTTGCACATTATATCGGGGTTAGGGGTTCGTCCTTGCTGGTATTCGGCAATCATATAATCTACAACTTTTTGCCTGTATTGTTTTTCAAAGTCAAAAACCCTAAACTCAATACCTAACTGAACAGCCACACGCTTGGCGTCTTGATAATCCTCTTGCCACGGGCAATCAAAACCCGGTAAATCTTTTGTCCAGTTCTTCATAAAAACACCAACTACACTATAGCCTTGTTCTTTTAAAAGGCTGGCAGTAACTGAACTATCTACGCCACCGCTCATACCAACAAACACAGTTTTCATGCTAATAATTATAACAGAGGTAGCCTAGTCAAGTACAGTAACTGAGAGAACTAAAAAAACTTGTTTCTAACTAAATTTTCACCGCTATTTACAACTAGTTGACTAGAATTATTTTCGGCAAACTCAGCTTTTAGTATGTCTTGAAAGTTACCGAACTGTTTAGCCAGACTTAAATCGTAAGTTCGGTGTTTTATTCTGACGATTGCCCCACCCGCAAGACTACTTAAAAACGAAACTTTAACCAAAGTTTGAGCGTGAATATTTTCTCTAAACCATTTTATAATTGCATTTAGAATTGCCTTATCAGCACCTAACTGTAAAACTAAACTAACTTCAGGCGCTCGCTTGTATATCTCCCTTAAAAAATGAGCCATTTCGGTGCGTTGATTATGGTTAAGCACATTTCGCTGGTTTGCTTCGGCAAATTTATCTAATATGCTGGTAGTTTTAGGTAATTCTAATTTTGTGCCAGCCTGCCGATTTTTAGCTCTACTTAAAAATTCTTCAATCCGCAAAATTTCACTAATCAATTTAATTACTTGTTGCTTAGACTGAATATCTTCTGGCAATACTAATCGTTTTGGAGGCTCAGAATCAGGCATTACGAATATCTTCAACTATATTTGCTTTATGGCTATTCAGACTATCGATTACTAACGCAATTTGTTGATCTGTTGTTATTACATCCCCAACTGAAGCAAGAATATATTTTTTAACTATTGTAGCTAAACGTTCATCTAGTAATTCAATTCTACGATCTTTCTCTTGATTTAGCTGATGTCTTAACTCAGATTGGCTTTTAGCTACCGAATCACTTAACATTTGTTGAGTTTGCATTATGGTTTGATGATATTTATTAAGCTCCGATTTAAGTGTGTCTACGACCTCTTTTTTCATTAAATCATTTAACTGTGTTGCACTTACTCGGACATCTTGTTGCAAATACATGGCATTTTCTTGCATTAATTTTTCAAATTGTTGCCTTGCACGCTGACGAAGTTCTTCTCTAAAATCATCAGTAAATGCTTGTTTTATCGACTCATTAACTGCCTCTCCAGCAATATTTCTAGGCTGAGTACTTGATTTACCAAGTGCAGTAATTCTTAAGGCGAGCCAAACAAAGGCAATTAAAGTTGCTAAAATTATTCCTGTTATTAATAAGAGTTGCCAGAGTTCCACCTAAATATCCGTCCACCGTTTAATACTAATGCTAATATAATAATTGTAATTTAACTTTTAGGCAATAAGCTTTCTAAAATAGTAATGGTTCTAATTATGTCTTGTTTGGTTGTGTTTAGGCCCATACTAAAACGCAAGCTAGAATGTATTTGGTCATCTGTTAAGCCAATAGCTTGCAAAGTATGTGAAAGTTTTCGGCTATTTGCACTACAAGCAGAGCCAGTAGCACACATTATGCCTCGCTCATCAAGCTCCATTACTAGCCGTTCATTATCTGCACCATCAATTGTAATATTTATATTATTAGGCAGGCGATGTTTTAAGCTACCATTTACGCTTACCCCTTTAATTCTACTATTAATCTCAGCGATGAAAAATTGCTGTAATGCACTAAGCCGTTTTGCTTCAGTTTTCTTGCGCGTACTTGCAAGTTCCAATGCTTTACTTAACCCAATAATACTTGCAACATTTTCTGTGCCACTCCTTAGATTTCTCTCCTGGCCACCACCTAGAATAAGAGGTTTTAATATTGTGCCAGTTTTTACAAATAATAATCCGGACTGTTTGGGGCCATAAATCTTACTAGCATTTAAACTCAGCAAATCTACTTCAAGTCTATTAATTAGCATACTTAAATAATTCGTTGCTTGGGTAGCGTCAGTGTGTAAATAAAGTGGCATTTTATTACCTGATTTTAATCTATCTTGCCGGAGTTGTTTAATAATTGAAGCTATCTCTTTTATTGGCTGAATAGTGCCAATCTCGTTATTGGCATACATAATACTGACCAATACTGTTTGCTCATTTATTAACCGGTTTAATTTATTTAAGTCTACTATGCCATCTCTGTTTACAGGAACTTTTTGATTCAAATACAAATCTGCAGGTTCTAAAACTGATTCGTGCTCAATACTACTAATAATCATATTGGCACCAGGATGCATCTGCATAATACCCGAAATTGCTAAATTATTAGCCTCCGTTGCACCAGCTGTAAAAATAATCTCAGCTGTTTTAACTCCAAGTAAACTAGCAATTTTGCTTCTAGCTACATTTATATCTTGATTAACCGATTTTGCCTTTAAATAAATAGCCGATGGATTATAAAATTTATCACTAAAATAAGCCTTCATTGAATCCATCACCAAAGGGTCAATGGGCGTAGTTGAAGCGTAATCTAAATATATTGACTTATCCTGCATTTAATAGAATCTAAACACCAACTAAATCAATATAGGCATCTGTGTAAATTTCTTGATTTATCTTTTGTTGATACAAACGAGTTGCTTTGAGTAATCTTAATGCTTCGTGATTGCTCACTCTCTGATAATGACTGCCGTTTTGTGATTTTAAAAGACCACTCGGACGCACGTCATAACGAGTAGTAATAACTTTGTGTTCACCATTATCGTCTGTCCATTCCTCATGCCAAACCCAAGTATGTTCATCTAAGCAAAAAAATTCTCTACGACGCCCTGCAGGTATTGGCCCAAAAACTAATCCTCCAATTCTAGCTTCATGACGCATTAAATTTCTGTATAATTTTGCTTCTCTATCTTGTTTCTTGCTAGCTATAATATTTTCTGCAATATTGTTAAATAAATTTTTAAATAACATTATTGCAACGCCTCTTCTACAGCTTGACGCGCAGTTAATTCATTATTAGTGTTAATAATTTTGTCTTCATAATTTGAGTCTGCCAACTCAGACATAACTTGTTGCGGAGTTTCTGGTAGAGTTTTATATTGCAGATAATTGGCCTGTTCTTGACTTTGCCTACTTGCTTTTTGTTGTTCGGCAATTCTTCTTAGTTCTTGTTGCTCAACTCCTCTTAAAGCAAATGAAATATTCTTAACAGCTTTATCTACTGTTGCACATCTATTTTTTTCTGGGTTAGTAAGCGGAACGCTTCTAAGTTTTTCTGGTGAGTTGATAATATCGTAATTCATAATCTAAATAATTTACTTGCATTTTTTGTCGTGGCAAGTGCCAAATCTTCAAGCGATTCTTGCCTTAAATTTGCCAAATACTCTGCCGTTGTCACTACATGTTTCGGCTGACAGATTGTACCACGATAGGGCGATGGGGTCAAGAAAGGTGAGTCAGTTTCAATAAGTAGTTTATTGATTGGTACTTTTCTTGCCATATCTAACTGTTTTTGGTCTTTAGTAAAAGTAATTATTCCGTTTAAGCCAATATATAGCCCCAGATTTAGTAACTTATCTAAAATTTCTTCAGTCGCTGTAAAACTATGAACAACTCCCTTCAAGGAACTGAATTCTTTAAATACTGTAATAAAATCATCGAAAGCTTCTCTAATGTGGAGTATGACCGGTAAATTAAATTCTTGAGCTATAGTTAATTGGTACCTAAATAGTGCCTTTTGGTCAGATGCACTAGAGTAATTGTAATAATAATCTAGACCAATTTCTCCAATGGCAACTACTTTAGGTTTGTTAACTAAACTTCTAAGTTCTTGTAATGCTTTATCGTCATTAATATAGTGTTTGGCTTCATGAGGATGCACACCAATACTTGCCCAAATACTACTGTGTCTTTTAGCAAATTCTATACCTATTTTACTATCACTTAAACTACAGCCAACACAAATCATTCTAGTCACTCCACTAGCTAGAGCACCAGAAATAACTTCTTCTGGATCTAGCTCGTAATCGGCAAACTGAATATGGCAATGGGTATCTACAAACTCTAGCATTACAAAAACTATTATAAACTATTGTCTAAACTGGTTTAGAAAACCCTATCCTAACCTCTGTACCTTGTTCTTCTTGGCTGGTTATGTTTATGGTGGCTCCGTAGGCTTCGGTTATTACTTTGCATAGGTAGAGGTCTAAGCCTATGCCTGTATTTGTGAATTGATCTAAGCTATGGGCTGAGTTAAATGGAGTGAAGATATCGTTTAGTTTATCTCATTAAATACCCTTAACTGCGGTGTTTAAAAAACACGGTAGTTTTATTTAACCTAAGCTTCGCTTTTGATTGCTTTTGGAAACAAAGAGCTTTCAAGGGGCTTGATAATAACTTTCCCGAATATTTCTTTAATTCTACTTGCGGTATCGGGCATAAACGGTTCTAACTGTTTGGCAATTTGCAGTAGATAGGCCACCTGATAAGCCAAAACTTCTCGTAAATGAACATCATCTTTAGTTTTAGCAATTTGCCATGGTTTTTGAGTTTCTATGTACTGATTAAGGCTCTTAACGCTATCCCATACTTCCTCTAATGCTTTATCGAACCTACAATTATGAAGAGCTCGTTTGTAGGCTGTCTCATCATGCTCGGTATCTGGAATTTCTCCAACCATACCGTCTTCGTAACTAATTATCATAGCAACAGTTCTAGACACGGCATTGCCAAGTTCATTTGCGAGTTCGCTGTTGTAAACTTCTTCGAGGCGTTGCCACGAAAAATCTCCATCGCTGTAACTTGGAATATGTCTTGTTAAGTAATATCTAAAAACATCGGCACTATACTTTGATAAAACTTCTGCTGGTGTTACATAATTACCTAAAGATTTACTCATTTTTTTACCATTAAAAGTTATGTGGCCGTGCACATACAAAACTTTAGGCAATTTAAGCCCTAGCCCCATTAAAATACCTGGCCAGATTGCAGAATGAAACCGCAAAATATCTTTACCAATAATTTGAACATTGGCTGGCCAGTAGTTCTTGAAGTCTGGGTGCTCAGGAAAACCGAGTATCGTAATATAGTTCAATAACGCCTCAAACCAAACATACATAACTTGACTGTCGTCATTAGGTACTGGAATTCCCCAATTGATCTTGTCTTTGGGCCTTGAAATACTAATATCTTCTAAACCTTCATCTATAACGCTAAGAATTTCATTACGACGTGTATCTGGAATAACTAAAAACTTTTTAGAAATAATAGCTTCTTTTATTTGGCTAGCATATTTACTTAGCCTAAAAAAATAATTATCTTCTTTTAGGCGTATATATGGTTTATTGTGGTCTTCGCAAATGCCATTATTAGCTTTAACAAAATTCTCTGTAAAATACTCTTCGTGCCCAACACAATACCAGCCTTCGTAACTGCCTTTATAAATATCTTCTTTTAATTGTTGCCAAATTATTTGAGCTCGTTGTTTGTGAGATTCATCAGTTGTTCTAATAAATCTGTCGTAACTAATATTTAAACTCGCCAATAAGTCTATGAATTTTTGAGTATTTGCATCTACTAATTGTTTTGGAGTAATGTTTAACTCTTGTGCCTTCTCGGCAATTTTTGTGCCATGCTCATCCATACCCGTTGAAAATATTACTGGAGTATGTGCCTGCCTTGCTAATCTTGCTAAAATATCTGCATAAACAAATTCTAACGCATGCCCAAGATGTGGCTCCCCATTAGCGTACGGTATTGAAGTAGTTATAAAATAATTCATCTGTTTTATCCTATTATTTAGTTAATATTTTAAAGTATTAGAGTATTAGTAAGTTGCCCAATTTTTGGGCATTGTGCATACTTGAGCTAACCAAATAACTTGTATCATAGCTCAATTTTATCATAATAAAGCTAAGCCCATAAATCTTACGGCCTACTAATAAGTTGAATGCCGTTTGCGCAATAGCCCAATGGGTCTTCATAGCATTCCTTGGCACTAGAATATGTTTTTAGCGGGTGATTTATTACAGTACTATAGGGTATGTTTTTTCTCTTTAGAATTGGTAGTTCTGGCTGACGAAGCCAAGTAAAAAGTACTTCTATACTTGGCACATCATATTTTGATTGCAGATTATTTATAAACTTCGCGACTGAACTTCCTGTTGTGCCCACATCTTCAATAACCAACATAAATTCTGGCTCTATTTTTTTAAGAGCAAGTCTTGCTAAAAAAGTTGGTACTATATTTCCTAACTCGTTCTTCTCTGTCTCTAGTGCTGTTATGCCTAAATATTTTGAAGTATCACTTGCAATTCGATTCGCGCTATTTGCCATACCAACTAATACATCCGGCAGAGGATAATAGAGATTTTTAATAGTTTCTGCCTCTGTTTCTATCATCAATATGTAGGTAGGACTGTTTTGATCAATCTCTATTAACGATAACTTTCTGCCATGACCTCCACCCGCAAACTCATGATGAACATTTGGCGGATCGTAAACTCCTGGCTCGGCCATAATCATTCTTTCGAGCCGTTCAATATTGCTATTCACAATACCTATTTTATAACATTATTCGTAATTACTTGCAAGATGCCACATCTCACAATCTTTGCATTTATAAATTTTCAGTTTATTTCCGTATCTAAATTGAGCAACTACCGCAGACGCTTTTGCTTCATTTTTGGTTATGAACACAACTTTTTCGCTACACTTAAATTTCTCCATCAATATAGTCCTGACATAATCTTTCAAAAACTGCATTAGTCCAGCCAAAACCAGTCTGGCTAGGATACAAACCATCAACTGGCAATTTGCTAGGTTCAACTACATTATATTTCTCTAAAAATACTCCCTCGTTATTAAACCAATCTAAATTAGTTTTAAGCCACTTATTAGCAATACGCTTAGCTTCTTTATGATAACCATACATTTTAAGACCTTTAATTACTAGTAGATGAAGTGGAGCCCAGCCATTAGGATGTGCCCACTGCGTTGGAACCGATCTGCTCGTTAAATTACTTATTGGGTAATTTTGAGAATCGGTAGTGCTTAAGCCCCCGCTATGTTCAAACTTAGATAAATTTTTTACCATTTTTGCTACCTTTGCTTCATCTGCCAGCCCAGCCCACATAGGGTAATATCCGGCTAAAGACCAAATATTTCCTCTCTTTTGGCGTTTAAAATCATAATCAAAATAAAATCCTTTCATCTCGTTCCACATCAAACTATTAATTGTATTTTTTCTAATTTGAGCTTTTTGTTGCCAATCTTTTACCGCCTTAAAATCTCCTGCCAGTTTAGCAGAACTTGCAAAGTCTTGTTCGTATTTAAAAAGCAAACTGTTCAAATCTATTGGTAAATAATCTAAAGCTTTGTGATTAAACCGAGTAGTCATATCCCAACCGCTTTCTGCTTCAGCCAAGTCATTAATATAATTTATATCGTAATAACGGCTCAATCCTGCATAAACCAATCTTTCATTGGGTTTTTTTGTTCCCATCCACACTGTTTGATATTCCGCTTTAGCCACTTCTATATTTTGTAAAAGCCACTTGGTATTTTTACCATATGCATTAGCTACATCAAATATAAAACTAGTTAAAAATGGTGGTTGCGACCTGCCCATTAAATATGTTCTAGACGCATTTGGAATAATCCCAAACCGTTTTTGCATATAGATTAAATTTTGCAAAATACCTTCTACTAAATCTTTATGTTTTGGCTTAAGTAAACCCTGTACCATAAAATAACTATCCCAGTAATACATTTCATTAAAGTCAAAATTCAAATCTGC
>CAZRVM010000006.1:26465-31896 GCA_964603625.1 uncultured Candidatus Saccharibacteria bacterium | reverse complement strand
GATTCAGTAATTGGCAATTTATCTGGCTCACCATAAACCGTACACGATGATGAAAAAACCAGATTACTTACATTGTGTTTAGCTAATGTTTCTATTAATTTTATAAATCCAGCAACATTATTTTGATAGTATTTTAGTGGTTCTTGCAACGATTCATTAACTGCCTTAAATGCTGCAAAATGAATCACGCCAGATATTTTATGCGTTTTTAAGATTTTATTAATTAGTTTAGTATCCGCAAAGTTTCCTTCATAAAATACCGGTTTTGTTTGCAAGATTTTTTCAAGTCCATTAAGAGTAGAAATTTCAGAGTTACTTAAATTGTCAACAATAATTGGCGTATAGCCACTATTGTGTAGTTCAACAACTGTGTGCGAGCCAATAAAACCTAAACCACCCGTTACTAATATTTCTCGTTTCATATTATTTTATTAATCTCCTCTTTAATTTGTAATACAAAATTTTGGGTATTAAAACTCTCAGCTGATTTAATTATTTGAGATTCAGAAAAAGATGTCTTTTTAAAAATTTGTAATGTTTTAGCTAAACTTTCTGGAGTTGGTTCTTCAAAGAATAGCCCTGTAAGGCTGGGTTTAATATAATCTAAGGCCCCTCCGTTTTTGTATGCAATAACTGGGCAACCGCTAGCTAATGCTTCTACGGCCACAATTCCAAAATCATCTACACCAGGAAATAAAAATCCTTCACTTTTGTGGAAGGCTTCAATTAAATCTTTGTCTGTTGCTTTTGTTTTAAAAGTAATGTTACTTTCAGCTAGTTTAAGTAGTTTGCTGTGACTTGGCCCATCACCAATTACTAATAGCGGTAAATTTAGTTGAACGCACGCTTTTATTGCTATGTCAAACCTTTTATATGGGGTTTGCCTGCCCGCAATAACAAAACCAGCTCGTTTTTGGTTATTTTTTGGTTTAAATTTAGCTGTTTCTATTGGCGGAAACACAACAGCTGACTCTCGGTTATAATACTTTTTGATTTGTGCTTTTGTATAGGTTGAATTTGCAATTATTTTGTCAGGTCTTTGGGCTGCCTTGTAATCCCATTTGCGCAAAGGTTTAACAAATAACCTTAACCCCAAACGAGCAAAAAAATCAAAAATACCAAAGCCGGGATTTTTTAAATATTCGTCATATCTACTCCAATAATAATGAGTTGGTGCATGGCAATAGTTAACATGAATTGTTTTACCAGTTGTTTTAACGCCTTTCGCTTCTGCGCCACTAGACGAAATTACTAAGTCATATTTAGATAAATCTAAAGATTCAAACCACCAAATTCTAAGAAATGGAATATATTTACGCAAGCTAGAAAATGGCCAGTGCTGTAAGTAGCCTGTAATAACTTTATTGTTTAGTTTATTACGCCACTTATCAGTTGCAAAAGATGTATAAATAGGAGCTTCTGGGTACATATTGTGCAGTGCTTCAACAACTTTTTCGGCTCCTCCGCCTATAAGCCAATCATGAACAATGGCTATTTTTAATTTTTTAGTTTGTTTTCCGTCTATGTAGTTTGTCATTTCATTATTGTTTTGAAGATACTCATTTTTGATTATTTAGCACCCCTACCATTTATAACAATCCGGAATGTTTTTGCTAAAATAACCAAATCAGTCCAAAAAGTCCAGTTCTGAACATAGTAAACATCTAGTTTACGGCGTTCTTCAAAACTTATATTTTTACGCCCCGAAACTTGAGCAAGGCCGGTTAAGCCAGACTTAACACTAGTTATATGGTGTTTGTTTACAGCATTTTTTAATTCTTCTGGAACCAAAGCTCTTGGCCCAACTAAACTAAGGTCACCCCTCATAACATTCCATAGCTGTGGTAACTCATCTAAGCTAGTTATTCTTAAGAACTTACCAACGGCAGAAATACGAGGATCATTCTCTAGGTAATCACCATTATTTCTATATTCTGCTATTAGTTTGGGCTTTTCCATTTTTTTAAAAGCCTCCTCAGGACTTAGCCCATTAAACTGTTTTTTGATAGTTCTAAATTTATAAATATTAAAAACTCTACCATATCTTGTTACTCTTTTTTGGCTAAAAAATGGTTTACCAAAATCAGAAATAATAATCAATAAAGAAAGCAAAACAAAAATTGGCGATAAAAAAACAAGTAATGGCAAGCTAATTGCAACATCAAATAATCTTTTTATTATTCGCCCCCACCCACTTAAAGCTGTTTGATTGACTGCAATCACAGGAATTGAAGATCTAAACAGTTCAACATCAATATTGCCAATAAATAGTTCTGTATTTCCGGGTATAAAACGGTAGGCAATATGATTTCTTTGTGCAAATTCAAGAATTTGGTTATTTTTTAAATTACTGGTATAAAGCTCTGCCTGAATAATAGATTGTATTTTGTGTAGAGGTAATTTTTCAATAGCTTCTTCAAATGTTTTAAAACTGTTTATGCCTGCAACCTTTTGATCATAGTTTACTAAACCAACTATTTTATAGCCTGAGCCACGAACATTAAATAAATCAACAAGCTCTTTTACGATCTTTGAATTACCAACAATCAGTAGGTTAGTAACACCAATCCCGTAATAAAATAAACGATTCCTTGTAAATCTAGCTATATTTCTTAACAGTACAAGAAGGCTTAAAGAAAATAAATAACCATAAACAGGCACTAACCTTGCTGGGAATATTGGCTTCTTGCTTAAGTAAGCAATACTTAAGACAAACAACAATCCAACAAACGACCCTACTAATAACCTGCCAAATTCTTTAAATCTGTTTTCGTATACAGAGCTGTTATATAAGCCAAGTAATGCAAATAAAATTACCCAAAAAAAAGACATAACTACAAAAACCGCAAAGAAAGACCTAGCCGACACAAACTCTATTAAAGGTCTATCATCAATCTTTACTCTTAAAATGTAAGCTCCAACAAAAGCACCCAGTAGCGCAACAAAGTCTAGTATAACTAAACAGAATCCGTAAAAAAATGAAACATTATTTTTCATAATGACTGCTTTTAATATAACAGTTTACAGGTATAAACTAAACCATAAACATTTTAAGAACTATGTGTATAATTATAATTAATGACAAAAAATAAACACAATATAAAACAAATTGTTCAATATTCAATAACTGGTGGCGCTTGGTTTTGGTCTGGTTATGCTATGTTTGCACTATGTTATAGCATTTTAGGTTTAGATATTGTTCCGTCAAAAATAATTTCTTATATTTTTGGTCTGGTTATTAATTTTATATTAGAACGCTTTTGGGTATTTGATAGTAAGCAGGCACGCAAGAATTTAGATAAAGTAACTTTTAAATATGTTTTGTTATCTGCAATTAATTTAGCAATAGATACTTTGATTGTTTGGAGTTTGAGTTTGCAAGGCGTTACGCCATATATTGGTCAGTTTGTTTCAGCCGGCTTCTTTACGGTTTGGAATTATGTATGGTATAAGCTGTGGGTGTTTGCTCGTATTAGCAAACCTCGCCCTAAAAGGCCAGCATCCCCAACACTTAAACGACCAAAAGTTGTTAAACGCAAGAAACATAACATATCTAAGAAAGGTAAAGCTCGTGTCAAAAAATAATGTCCAGCATAATAAAACTCGCCCAACCAAAAAACAAAAACTGCTATTAGATTACATAACTGATTTTATAAATCAACATGGCTACAGCCCTAGTTATAGAGAAATTAAAACAGGTTTAAACTACAACTCGGTTGCAACTGTAGCACTTCATATTAATAGTTTAGTAGCTAGGGGTCATTTAATTAAACGAGATCATTCTGCTAGGTCGTTAGAGCCGGTGAATCAGTCTAATCAAAAAATTAAAACAAACCCAATTAGCGCAGACGAAGAGAAATGGCTAGTTGAAAAAGTAGAATATTTTTTCAAATTGACCGAACAGCAGAGTCTGCCTGAAAAATCTCAAACAGATCAATTGTATGTTTTGATTGGTGCTTTAAAGGTTTTAGGCTTAGACGGAGCGGTGAATAGCTTTTTGCCGCGCCTAAGTGTATTAAGTGCGAAATTAAGAGAGGGTTAAGTATAATAAAAACAAATGGACATTTTATGGGCAATATTACTAGGAATCATTGAAGGAGTAACTGAATTTTTGCCGATTTCTAGCACGGGGCATCTATTATTAACACAAGATTTAATTGGTTATAAAGATACAGCAGAAATCTTTACAGTAGTGATTCAGCTCGGAGCACTCGGTGCGGTTGTTTGGTATTATCGCCAAGATTTAATTTTAAAAGTTGAAGGTTTATTTAAAAAAGATAAAAAAACTCAAAATTTTTGGAAAATATGGATTGTGGCGACTTTGCCAGCAACTTTAATTGGGTTGTTGCTTGAAGCTCACATAACAACATTTAACACCACGCCAGTTATTGCGGGGGCTTTAATTATTGGGGGTATATTAATTTGGTTAATAGAAACTTACCATAAACCAAAGGCACCTAGCTCTAAAATACAGCTTAGCAATGTATCAATGAAGCAAGCTTTATCAATTGGGTTTTATCAGGCGTTGGCTTTAATTCCGGGCGTGTCAAGATCTGGCTCAACAATTATGGGTGGCTTGTTGAGTGGTTTAGACCGCGTAACAGCTACGGCGTTTTCGTTTTACTTGAGTATACCTATCCTTTTTTTAGCGGGGGTTTATAAATTAGCAACAGGCTTTAATAACTTTGATTCAATTAGCGGTGGAGGAACGGCTCTCTTGGCAGGCACAGTAGCGTCTTTTATCTCAGCTTTTATCGTAATTGGCTGGTTACTTAAATATGTATCAAGGCATAATTTTAAAATTTTTGCTTATTATAGAATAATTTTAGGGATTATTTTATTAATTTGTATAAATTTTATCTAGGCGTAGGCCGTAAATAAGAAAAGCGTTTATGAATTGAAGAATAATCTAGAACTTTGGCAATTGAATCCATTGTTTGGTGAACGTCTTCAGCATCACGCATATGGCGTGGAATACCTAAAATTTCAAAAATAAACTCATTCTTAGTTTTATAAACTGCAATTGGCAAAACTTTAGTATTGTCTGAAGTTAAAATATCAATTGTCCCATCTAGTACGGGTGCTAAAGTTAAATTAGAAGCTTGATCTGGGTTGAGTGCTTTATCTACTGTTCCACTTGGTGCAATTCCAAATAAATTACTGCCGCTACGCAATTTGTTTTTAACTCTCTGACGGAGCGACCAATTATAAGCAGTAACTAATTTATCTGGAATATTCGTGCCACGAATAGAATTAGTTTTAGGAAAACTAAAGTATTGTTTATTGCATACTTGTTTTAATATATCAACTGCTGGCGTGTCATAAAGCCCTAAATGAGCAATCATTTTGCTTAACATAATGTTTGTGGTAAATGGGTATTGCCGGTTATTTTCATTACCAGTTTTCTTAAGTGCAATGTGGCAACTAACTA
>CAZRVM010000006.1:0-26365 GCA_964603625.1 uncultured Candidatus Saccharibacteria bacterium | reverse complement strand
ATCTATATCTAGTAAAGTAAATCTTCCGTTAGAATTATCTACATGCTTTTCAGCTAAGTTATTTAGTTCTTGAGAGACTAATTGTTGATATTCTCGCCAATGTTCTAGTGGCGCAAACCGACTTTGTTCGCCTTTTTCAAAGTTTGTCATATATTAATTCTATAATTTATTAGCAATAAACTCACTATGTATAGACAATTACACTACATTTAGCGTAGTTGGTTTGTGGTATACTACTAGTACTAAATAACTGGAAATAGGTGTAAGTCCTATGCTGTGCCGCAACGGTTAAAGCCCGATACAGTTTTAAAATCTCCCGAGCAGGAGTAATTTGCACAAGTAACCCTTGCTCTAGAGAGAAAGAGGGTTATGTTAGAAAGAATATCGAGCGAAGCACTTGAGCTTAAACAAGAATATAGACACTTAGATAAACAAACTAGGCTATTTAACGACACCGCAACTTGGCTAGCAGAAACTTTACAAGGAAGTATGCGAACTTCTTTTGATTTTAGTTACAAGAATGGCGATATTTATAGTGAAGATTTTGGTTCAATGAAGAAAGTTTTTAGAGATTCTCTAAAATCTGCAGAAGACTTACCGGCAAATTTAGGTTTTGAGTGGCGAAGACGAAATCTTGAGATGGCCGAGTTTTATGAGATGCAGATGTTAATGGAGAACAATGATTTTAATACAATAGTGGTTGTTTCGGATTACCCCCCAGAATTAATGAATTCAAACGAAAGTGTTGGTGGCTATAATGGCACCAGAAAACAAACTATGCTTAGAGTTATTTCAAAAACAGCAGACAACAAATTGAATATCACAACTCAATCATTAGACCTAAGCGACAGACAGGGCTTGGAAGCCATTTACAATTATTTTGATTGCATTCCCAAAGAGGGTGAATTATTAGGGCAGAGAATACTTTTGCAACTAGATAACATTCAACAAGAGCTGTTAGTTGATAATTTAATGAGGGAATATGACCGGACTTTAGGGGCAAAATATGGTGGAGAGTGGCGTGCAGGAATTCAAAAAGCCACGCAAGATACTTATAGTTTTGTGGTATCGCAGACAGATTTGATTCACTACTACTTTCAAGAAGTTGAAAAGATTGGTGAGAATCCTAGTTTGCTTTACGCGGTTGCTTCAGCTATTAATATGCGTTATCAAAATATTTCTCGGGTTAATTCTGTTAGTAATTACGGTTATGAAGTGCAGTTTGCGCAACCACAAACATTTATACACGAAGAACTAAGACTAGCAAGCATGAATGCCAGAGCCAGAGGAGATGTTTATGATGGATGCGGAATGTCAATTAGCGTGTCTAGTCAAGATGAAGACTTGCAGATGAGTTTAATGGGTTATGGCAATAAGGCAGATCAAAAAACAGGGTATAAATTTGATAAAAAAATGCACTGTGTTGTTTGCCAGGCACCACCTAAAAAACCGAGTGAACCAAAAAAAATGTGTGGCCCATGCGGAATTTGTAAATCGTGTGATAATAAATTAAGTAGTAAATAGAGCTTCCGCAATATTTAATCTAAATATCTAAGCCTCATTTTTATAACTCCATATCTGTAATGAAGAAAAATTAAAAAAGTACTGTAAAATAAAATAGGTATGTACAGTAATTTTAAAATTAACAGAATTTTAAAATTTTTATTTGTATTTATTGTTTTAGCTGTTGCACTGCATATTTTAATGCAGTTTATTTTATTGATAGCCAATACAGACAACAGAGTAGTTAACGATATTGCAAATAGACTTAGTTTAGATAAAGAACTTAGCTTTCCTACTTGGGTAAACTCTATGTTGGCTTTTTGTGGAGCAATTTTAACTGGCTTAGTTGGCAGAAATCATAGCTCTAGAGCTAAACGAAATACTTGGTTTTTAATTGCAATTATTTGTTTTTTGATTTCATTGGATGAAGTAGTTGCTTTACACGAACTTCTTCTACAGGCTTTACATTTGTTGGCAAATTTTGGTGAGGGTTATCAAAGTTGGTTGGCTAATGCTTGGCTTTTAGTTTTGCCGTTTATATTAGGTGGAGTTTATTTGTTAATTAGAATGATCCACAATAACTTACCAAAAGATACATTTATAAATTTAACAATTGCAATTGCGGTGTATTTATTTGGCGCATAGATAGTAGAGTACATAACTAGCCCATTTGATAAATCTTCAATTTATTATAATTTTGGAGCTGTAGTGATTGAAGAAACTTTAGAAATGGTAGGTGTCTGGTTGATTATAAAAGCAACAGCAGTTCATATTCACAAGCACGAAAAGGTTTAATCTAAAAAAATTGAAGATATTTTATAAAAACTTTTAATAAAAGAGATATCAACTTCAAAGCCAAACCTATGTTTAAAATTAAAGTTTTAACTAACTTGTTTTTTTGTAGATTTTAATAGAAAGTATCTAATTCAAGTCGCTTATTTATTTTTGTGATGTGTTTTTCTCGGTACTCTTGGAATTCTCGTTTTTTGTATCCGTTTCTTTTAATAAACCCACTAACTCTTTCATTTCCAACTATATGATGAGAGATCACAACATAAGTACAACCCATTTCATATAATTCTAATGCTTCGGTTTGGTTGTTTGCTTGACAGATAATTGTTGAGTTTGGCGCTAATTGAGTACAGCTAGCAACCATTTGTTTTGTTGATTCAAAATCGGTAAAAGTACTAACAATAAGTTCAATATGCCCTAAACCTAATTCTTCTAAGAATTCATTATCGGTAGCATCTCCATAAATAGCAGGAATTTCATTATTATCTAAATATTCAATTACTGAAGGGTCATAATCTATTACCAAATATCTTTTATTTAATCCCTTGAAAACTTTTATGAAATCACTCCCTCCATCGTTATATCCAAACAACAATAATTGAGTTGAGGCTCTTTTTGATCTTTCTTTTTTAGTAACCTCTCTCTCAAATAATTTCATTTTTAGATGTAAAATAAATTTGTTATAGATTGCATCATCATAAAGCATTAGGTATGTAGAAACAGATATTGTAATTATGGCAACGAGGGTTATTAAAGTACCTACATCTTCGTTGATAACTTTTGAATTCACAGCTAGCAATATCATAATTATCGAAAATTCACTTATTTGTGAAAGATGCACACCTGTTTTAAAACTAACATGTTTAGAATAGCCCATAAGACCCATAGTAATTAATATAACTAACGGCTTTAAAATTATTACTGCAATCGACAGTATTAAAGCGGGAACTATGCTTGACGAAATGCTCGCAAGATTCATACTTTCTCCTAAAGAAATAAAGAATAGTATTATAAAAAAGTCACGTAAGGGCTTTAATCTTGCTCCAATTTCTCTTGCATAAGGAGAGTTTGCTAAGGCAACTCCCGCAAATAGCGCACCTATTTCTATTGAGAATCCTGTATGTTCAAATAGACTTGCAATTCCAAAACCCCATGCCATTGCTGCTAAGAATAAAAGCTCCTGAGAGTTAGCAATATATCGCGTAAGTTTTGGCAGTATTTTAATTGAACAGAAAGTTAGTAAGCCAATAATGACGATGCCTTTTATTATGAGTAAGAGTATTTCATTTAATTGAAGACCTCCATTGGCACTGGCAGCAATAAAAAGTAGTGCTAAGGTGGCAATGATATCATCCACTAATATAACTCCAATGGCAATTTGTCCATGAAGTCGGTTTTGTTCTTTTTTATCAGAAAGTAATTTTACGATAATAATTGTGCTACTGAAAAAAAGTGCAAGCCCTATTAGGAAAGCCTCTTTTCCAAAATAACCGAAAATCATACTTACAATAAATCCAATCGTACTAACAACCCCCAAAATTGCACATACAATTAAGAGGACTGTTTTACCTAGTTTACCTAGTCCTCTAATATCCATCCCCAACCCAATAATGAATAGTAGTAGTGCAATTCCAATAGTAGAGAATGATTCAATCAACTCTGTTGACCCAATAATATTAAACACAAACGGACCTAATAATAAGCCTGTTAAGATGTAGCCTAAAATTAATGGTTGTTTTAGTGATTTCATAAAGATTGAGATGCAGGTAGTAATTAGAATTATTACACTAAGATTTGTAAATGAATCAGACATAGCTCGCCTTTATATTTAAGAGTTTTGATTTATATATTTTCGTGTTTTTCAATAACAAAAAATAAAATTTAACAGGAATATAAGGAATTTTGATAAATTTCATAAATGGATAAGCTTATTGTACAATAAAATAGATAAACTAAACAGTAGCATATTGGAAAGTAATAAAAAAATGAAAATACCAAGCATAAATGACATAAGCGACTCAATAAATACAATTTTACCAGATATTATCTTTAGATATGATAAACGCTTGCAACTTTTTTTAGAGCAACCATTGCAAAAACAAATTGAGATTTTGCATAAAGTACCAATAAGCGTAAGGCGTGATTTAATGCACAAAATGCCAAGTGAAGTATTAATTGCAATCTTAGAAGCAGTAGATCCAGATGAAGCAACAGATTTTCTACAAATGCTTACCAAGATAAAAAGAGAAAAAGTCTTAATTGAGCTAGGAGATAATGTTAAAGATTCTTTATCTACATTATTAGAGTTTGACGCCGATACAGCAGCTGGTTTAATGACCCTAGATTATATTCAGGCAGATTTTGCCGATAACATTGCTGCAACGGCTAAAAAATTTAAGTCTCATGAAAAACGAACTGGACGACCACCCGTAATTTTAGTTAAAAAAGAAGATAAGTTGGTTGGATTTTTGCCGGGACATGAACTTGGTTTTGCTGGTAAAAATGAGCTTATCGGTAAATATGTTAAACGAATCCCGAGCATTTCATATGCGGCAGATCACAAAACCGTTGTTGAAAAGTTTAGAGCTCACCCTCACAACAAAATTGCAGTTCTTAATGATGCAGGAAGTGTGGTGGGAATAATTTATTCAGATGATATGTTGAGTTTAATAGAGGATAAAGAAGCTGCTTCATTGTACGATTTTGCTGGTGTTAGCGACGAAGAAGGCGTTAACGATAGCGCTAAGCGCAAAGTTCAAAATCGTTACAAATGGTTGATAATTAACCTAGCAACTGCGTTTTTAGCATCCTTTACAGTAAGTCAATTTGAAGGCACAATTTCAAAGTATGTACTTTTAGCTGTATATATGCCAATTGTTGCTGGTATGGGCGGTAATGCTGCTACCCAAACTTTGGCGGTGTTGGTAAGAGGTATTGCGTTAAAACAAATATCTTTAGGCAAGGCTTACAGAACACTGAGAAGTGAGGTTGGTGCTGGTATAGTTAATGGGCTCATTAATGGATTTTTGGTAGCTTTTGTTGTTTTGGTTAAAGATCGTGACCCAAAAATTGCGGTAATTTTAGCACTCGCTATGGTAATTAACTTAGTTGTAGCAGCGGTGTTTGGAACACTTGTACCACTAATTATGTCAAAATTAAAGAAAGACCCAGCAGCTTCAGCAACAATTTTTATAACTACAGCAACAGACGTCTTGGGTTTTTTAGCCTTCTTAGGACTTGCAACAGTTATATTAAGATAAAATTTACTAAAGTTTGGAGTTAATTACCTAAAATAATATTGAATATTATTGATTAGGAGTGTTTGTTTGGTTGATTCCTTTAGAAGAGTTTGTTATTGCTTCGTCTATGACTTTACTAAATGATTCTACGGTTGGCTCTATATCGTCTACTTTCTTGCCATTTAAAAAGAAAGATGGCGTACTGTTTACGCCTAATTTATTACCCTCGGCAATATCGGCATTGATGATAGAATTAACTTCTGTACTTTGAAAGTCGGTTTTAAATTGTTCTACATTTATACCAATTTCTGATGCGTAATCTTCCATATTTTGAGTTGCGTTTTTGCTATTACTCCAAATTTGTTGACGGCTATATAAAATTGTGTACATCTCCCAAAATTTATTTTGCTTAGCGGAAGCTTCGGCTGCTCGATGAGCAGTCATGGCATTTTGGTGGATTTGTGTTAAAGGAAAGTTACGAAATTGAAAAGTAATGTCATCTCCATATTTTGCTTTAACCTGCTCTACGATTGGAAAAAAAGTTCCGCAAGAAGGGCATTGAAAGTCGCCATATTCTACCAAGGTTACGCCTTTTTTGCCTGCCCCAACTTTGTGTTCACTAGGTTGAGTGTTTGAAGTGTTGCCAGGGTTGTTTTTATTACCCTTATCTTTAACAATTAAAAACCCAACCAACCCAAAAACTAACACTGCTAAAATTATTACAAACCGTTTACTCATTTTTACTTAACCCTCCAATGATTTTGCTTAATTAATTATACCTATTTTTATGTGTTTTGAAAAATATAATCTTACAAGTAGAATAAGCAGTATGATGACATTATTATTTGGCCTTTTTTTGTTGGTAGTACTTTGGTTACAAATTATTTTACTTAAAACTTACAAACAAATACCAGCTAAAGAACTAAAAAGGCAAGCCAGAGCAGGCGACAAATTAGCAATTTCAATGTATCGAGTAGTTGGACTTGGGAAGGTTGTAGATATTGCAATTTGGTTTGTAATTGGAATTAGTGCAGGTTTACTTTTTACTATTCTTGCTAGCCATAGTTCATTTATTTGGGCAGTTTTGATTATTTGTTTGTTAATTTGGTTTGGTTTTGGCTGGATGCCTTCTAGTTATGGTTCTTTAACTGGTAGAAAAATAGCTAGTTATAGTGCTAAGCCACTTTACTATGTGCTAGATTTATTGTATCCGGTACTTTCTAGGTTGGAAAGATTTGTTAGTAAGCACCTGCCTATCACAATTCATACAGGATTATATGAAAAACAAGACCTAATAAATTTACTAACCCAACAAAAAGGTCAACTAGATAATAGGATTACCAAAGAGGAGCTTTCGATTGCAAAAAATGCACTGCAATTTAGCGATAAATTTGTTAAAGACATAATGACGCCTAAGAAGGTTATGAAAACCGTTTCGGCAACAGACTCGATAGGCCCTATATTAATGGAAGAATTGCACAAAAGTGGACATTCTCGTTTTCCGGTTTATCACAAAGAAAAAGAAAATTTCATAGGAGTACTTTATATGCGAGATTTAACAAAAGCTCGTGCTGGAGGGCTGGTAAAAAATTTTATGATAGACCAAGTTTATTTTGTACACGATGAAAGTAATATTAGTGAAGTTTTGCAAGCATTCATAAAAACTCATAGGCATTTATTTTTGGTAGTTAATAGTTTTGAAGAAGTGGTGGGGCTAATTACGATGGAGGATGTTCTAGAGCAAATACTTGGTAAGCCAATTTTAGATGAATTTGATGAATATGGAGATATGCGAGCTGTTGCTTCTAAGTTGGCAATTAAAGAGCACAAATTACAAAAAGAACCTGTCAGTATTAAAGCCAAAGATTAAAAATGAAGAGTTTTTAAATCTTATTAACAATCAGCAGAAAATCTACCTGTTTAGAATGATTTCTATTTAAAAAACATAACAGAGGTGGTAAAATAGTTGAATATGAGAGTTTTAAGTAGTGAATCAACAAAAAATATAGGTAAATCAATAACCATTAAGGGGTGGCTTCACAAAAAGCGAGCAATGGGCGGTATCAATTTTTTAAATATTCGTGATAGAGCAGGTTTGGTGCAGGTTGTAGTTGAAGCTAAGCAAGAAGTTGAAAAACTTCGTGGCATGCAAATTGGCTCAGTTTTAGAAGTTACTGGTAAAGTAGTTTCGGAAGAACGATCGCCTGGTGGCGCAGAAATTCATAATCCAACAATTACGATAATTGTGCCGGTTACCGATGAACCGCCGATAGAGATTGATAAACCACTTGGCCATAAACCAGAAAATTTAGAGACGCTTTTTGATTATCGTCCAATTGGTTTGCGTAATTTGCAGGAGAGAGCAATTTTTTTGGTTCAATCGGTAGTTTGCAAATCTATTAGAGATTACTTTTATGAAAATAATTTTACAGAAATACACACTCCAAAATTACTAGCCGAAGCAACCGAAGGTGGTGCAGAGGCTTTTACATTACCGTATTTTGAAAAAGTTGCTACCTTAGCACAAAGTCCGCAGTTTTATAAACAAATGATGGTAGGAGTATTTGAACGAGTTTTTGAAATTGCACCAGTTTTTAGGGCTGAACTTTCAGCCACCACTAGGCATATGAGCGAGTATACATCTGTTGATGGCGAAATGGGTTTTATTGAGCTAAAAGATCTAGAGATTTTTTTGAGTGGACTTTTAAACAAGGTTGTTGATGATGTTTGGAATCAGTTTGAACTAGAACTTAAGAAATGGAACTCACCCAAACCAGTTCTACCTAAAGAAATTCCAGAAATTACAATTAAAGAAGTACATGAACTTTACAAAAAAGCCAATAAAGAAGACTTTACCAATGAAGACGATTTAGCTCCAGCAGAAGAAAAATGGATTTGTGAATGGGCAAAAAAGAAGCTTGGTAGTGAAGCTATATTTGTAACTGGATGGCCAGCTAAAAGTAAAACATTTAAGTTTTATCACCGAGCAAATAAAGACAATCCAGAAATTGCCGATAGGGCAGACTTGCTATTTAGGGGCGTAGAAATTGTAACCTTGAGTATGCGTGAGAATATTTATGAAAAAGTTGTAGCTCAAATGAAAGAAAAAGGCTATAACCCAAATGAACCAGGCTTTCAGCCATTGCTTAGCGTAATGAAGTACGGTATGCCACCTCACGGTGGTTTTGGATTGGGGCTCGAACGACTAACTCAAAAAATAGTTGGGCTTAGCAATGTTAAAGAAGCCACCTTGTTCCCTCGAGATATAAATAGATTAACTCCTTAACTATTTGCAAGATCAAGTTTCTTTAAAGTATAATTAAACATTAGAGGAAACAATGCCAAATAAAGATTACGAAATTATAAATTTAGAAGATGAGAAGATTGATTCTCTGCCAGATGAAGTGGTAGGTGATGCAGAAGATTTGCCTGAGCCAAGTTTAGATGATGATGTGACTCAAAAAGAAGAACAAAACTTAACTTTAAAGCAAAAAATTAAACATTTTTTTAAAGACTTGTGGCAAAACCCCAAAAAGCGTTGGAGTTTAATTGGTGGAATTTTTGTACTTTTAATTATTGGCATAGCAACACCACATTCTAGATATTTTTTGCTTAACACGGCTGGTGTAAGAAGTTCGGCGTCTATTAAAATACTAGACGAAAGTACCAGTTTGCCACTTAAAAATGTTAACGTTAAGTTAGCAGGTAGTGAGGTTAAGACCAATGATGAGGGAGTTGCTAATTTTACAAAATTAAAATTAGGCAAAACGAAGTTGATTATTCATAAAAGAGCATTCGCTGAATTAACACAAGATGTTACTTTGGGCTGGGGTAGCAACCCTCTAAATGATCAAAAAATAAAACCAGTTGGGGTTCAATATAGCTTTGATGTAGCAGATTTTTTATCTGAGAAACCAATTACTAAAGCTGAAGCTTCTAGCGGTGAGTATAGTGCATTTTCTGATGATAAAGGGCACATAGTGCTTACTATTGATCAGCCGGGCGAAGACGAAATTGAAGTATCTATAAAAGCAGAAAGTTATAGGGATGAAACTGTTAATCAGCCATCCGAAAACAAAACAACTCAAAAAATTGCAATGGTACCAGCTCGTAAGCATTTATTTGTAAGCAAACGATCCGGCAAATATGATGTTTACAAAATTGATGCCGATGGCCAGAACGAACAACTAGTTTTAAGTGGAACTGGTAACGAGCGAGACAATATTTCTCTAATGCCTCGCCCTGATAAAGAGATGGCGGTACTTGTTTCTAGCCGAGATAATACTAGAAATAAAGACGGATACTTGCTGAATACACTAACATTGTTAGACCTAACTGGAAATGAAGATAGGGTAGAATCGTTAGTAAAATCTGAAGATATACAAATAATTGGCTGGTCTGGGGATTATTTGGTGTATGTAAAGGTTATTGAAGGCGCTAGTGCTTCAACACCCGACAGAAATCGATTAATAACTTACAATACAAGTACTGGTGAATCAAAAGAATTGGCTAAAAGTGATTATTTTAATGATATTACTATGGTAGACGATACAATTTATTATGCTCCATCATCTGCACTACAAACAACACCAACGGCTCTTTACAGTGTAAAAGCTAATGGCAATGATCAAAAAACAGTATTTAATGGAGAAATATGGAGTATTGTTAGAACAAATTATGATACTTTGATGTTTGGCAAAGGTAGCGATTGGTACGAGTTTAATATATCTTCTGGGAAGGTAATGGCTTCAAGTGGTGCTCCAGCTAACCAGGTTTCTAAGTTATATGTTGATGATTTAGATAAAAAACAAAGTATTTGGATTGATGATAGAGACGGCAAGGGCGTGCTATTAAATTACAATAAAGAGTCTAAAGAAGATAAAGTCTTAAAAACTCAAAATGGCATAACCTACCCAGTGATGTGGCTAAGTAAGAATACAGTAGTTTATAGAGTTGCGTCTGGGCAAGAAGTTGCAGATTACGCTATAAGCACCGATGGCGGTGAGCCTAAAAAAATAAAAGATGTAACCAATACAAATAGTATTTATAGCTGGCGTTATTATTAGTTAAATAAAAAGCGCACTTTAAGTTACTAGATTCACTGGTTTATAATGTTAAGTATGTGGCAAGAAGTTGATGATCGACTAGTTAAAGAGTTTACTTTTATTGATTTTAAGACTGCTCTAGGTTTTGTAAACAAAATAGGAGATTTGGCAGAAAGTCTCGGTCATCATCCAGACATTGAACTTGGCTGGGGAAGGGTAAAGGTTTGCTTAACTTCTCACGAACAAGGGGGTGTTACAGCAAAAGACAAGCAATTGGCAAAACAAATAGATAACCTCAAAAGCTAAGCAGAATTACAACGGTTTTATATAGTAATGTCATTGAGCAATATGATACAATAGTGCTTACGGTAGCTCGATAAATGAATAAGTATATAAAGATTTTAATTGTACTAATAGTTTTACCCATTACTGTGGTAATAACAGCATTTCTTGCACAGACTCTCTCTTTGGATGCTCAAGTTTCGGCCCAACAAACAAATCTACAGCAAAGGGTAGAACAATATAAACAAAGGCTCCAAACACAATCATCTAAAGCAGAATTAGATAAACTGAAACTCAGGTGTAGCGTTGCTCAAGAAAAGTTAAAAACTTTAGCTGAAAAAGCAAGTGCTACACAAGAGAAACGAGTAAAAACCTATAACAACATAAATAGTACATTAGATGAATTAAAAGTTGTTTTAAAAGAAAAGAATATCGATATTACAACTTTAGAAACTCAGAGCAAAGATTTAAAATCTAAAACCGATACTTTTGCACTAGATATGGCCAACTACAAACAAGCCTTAGAGGATTCTGCTAACTCAGATTGTCAAACTGACCCTCTAGCAGTAAAGGCATCACTAGAGGAAGCTAGAAATTATCGTGTTAAATTAGCTCAAGAGGTCGAAGATATTAAGAACTATGTTACCAATGTTATTACCATTACATTAAAACAAATTGGTGATGAACTCAAAATTATTAATCTTGAAAAATCTACTTTACCAACATCAACGCCAGCCCCCAATTCTGCACAAGATCCAGCTTCTAACCCCACTACTCCAACTCCTAGCACTACTTCTCCAGGAGCAAATAATCATCCAACAGAAGGAGCAACTAATGCAACCCAATAGCAAAGAAAATAAACAGGCAGCTCCAGTGATGGATATTCAAAGACCCTCTCAAACAATTTCTCCTAGTAGTAATACTCCCTCATCAATAAATACCAAGCCTGCAACAATGGAGTATACAAGACCACGTACAACAAACGGGGGTGGAATGAACCAAACACAAAATACAAGCTTCTATCCACAGCCAGATATGTCTTTCAGTCCTATTGATAAACCTAAGAAATCAAAGTCGGGCTTAGTTCTTGTTGCGATTGTGGTATCTTTTTTTGTAATCTTTGGTGGAGTTGGAACTTATTATTATTTTGCTGTGGAAAATAAAAAACCAGCTGTTAAAGAAAATCAACAAGTAGCATCTGAGCCAAGTGAATCTGAGGCAACTGATAAAAAGGCTGTTGAAGCAACGCCAGAAGGTGTAGATAGCGCTAGCACTTCTATTGTTAAACAGATCAATTCTTTAGACGATGCATTAGATTATTCAGCTAGCGATATTGGCGACAGCAATCTTGGCTTATAGTTAAAACATAAAAAAATAAAACAAAAACTATGAATATATATGATTTAAAATTAAATAGTTTAGAGCAGTTACCGCCAGTTGATAATCTGCCAATTATCAGTGATTGTGACGGTACTATATTTGAACACGGAACTACAAATTTGTACCCAGATGTTCAAATGGCGTTAGGTTTTGTTGGTTGTTTAGCTTTGGTTTCGGCAAATCCAGATAAAAATCTAATGGCCGAAAGAAAGCAAATTTTAAATGCAGATTATGCTGTAAACTCAGATAAACCAATATGGTATAAAGGTAAATTATTTAACGAAATAGCTAAAGATATAACGAACAATTCTAGCAAAGTTGTAATATTAGGCGATAGGCCAGTAGCTGATGTTGGCATAGCAAAGTTAATTTTTTCACATTATGGAATTGAAGCTTTTGGCATAAGAATAGATAGACCCAACCAGCCTTTACCAAGTAAACTAGATTATTTGCTTAAACCAACTTTTAAAATTTGCTCAAAAGTCGCCAAGTCTACGCGACAAGACACAAAATTTAGACCCAATTTTACGCAAAGTGTTCAAAATGCTGAAAACTTTTTTATGCATAGGCTTAATTTAAGTTAAAACTCCTACTTCGTCTAAACAGCTTTGACTAATTACTGCTAACTTTTTTTCAACAAAGTAATTATGGTTTTTCTGTCAGTAGATAAACTCACTTCTAGATTGGTTAATGGCTAAACTAGACACTAAACTAGGTTTTCCGGTAAGCCGAGTAGTGTTTTCAACAATTATTTAAGACACTATTTTTATATGATTCTTTTCTAAAGCCGGTTGAAGTTTTTTATAAAAAGCACCACGAACCTTCCATTGTTCACCCGGTATAGTTTTGCCAAAAATTTTAACAACCATACCTTCGCCTATAAATTGGTCTACTCTATCAAAATAAGGTGGTTGTATTATTTTTTTGCCAAACGCCACATCTTGCAATAACTCTTGGCCAATATGATTAATTATATGTTCTAATTTTGAGATGTCGGTATTGAGTTTAACGATTATTTCTTCGTTAAAACCAGCATAATTCATAGTTAAATTAGAAGTTGTTAGTATATTACCATTAGGCACATGGTGCAATCTGCCATCCTGGCTTCTAATTACGGTAGTTCTAATTGTTATCGCATCAACAGTGCCAGAAACTTTAAATCCAGCCGCGTTTGTGACTACTTCTATGACGTCACCAACCCGATATTGATTTTCGGTGATGATAAAAAAACCACTCATAAAATCTCTAATTAAACTTTGGGCACCAAAGCCTAGTGCAACTCCAATAATGCCGGCACTTGCTATTAGGGGCGCTGTGTTAATGCCCATTTCATTGATAATCATAATGGTAGCAATTACAAAAATAACTAACCTTAAACCAGTATTAACTAAGCTATCAATTGTTTTTAAGCGTTTTTTGCGATCTGATTCAGTAGGGAATAAATCATGTCTTCTGGTAATTTTATGGATAACCTGACTAACAGTTTTGGTTAAAAGTCTGTAGATAATTTCTGAGCCAACAATAATAATAACTATTTGGAGTAAATGATTAGAAGCCCAATCTGTTGCTAAGTGCCAAACATCCCTGGTTCTTACGCCTATATTGTAAATTGTATCTTCCCACATTTGTTAATAGTATAATACATTTTGTGGATAATGATGAACTGGCTTTAAAAATAAATAGTGGAGAAATTGGGGTTCTACCAACAGATACTGTTTATGGCTTGGTAGCTCAAGCAAAAAATGAGCAAGCAGTAAAAAGGTTATATTCATTAAAAAACCGAGAAGGCAAACCAGGCACAATTATTGGGGGTAGTATTGACCAGTTAGTTCAACTAGGTCTTAAAAAGCGCTATTTGCAAGCCGTAAATCAATATTGGCCAGGCGCAATAAGCGTGGTTATTCCAACAGGCAATACTTTAAAATATTTGCACTTAGGAAAATTTTCTTTAGCCGTAAGAATACCTAAAAACAATAAGCTAACAGAGCTACTTTTAAAAACAGGACCTCTTTTAACTACTAGTGCAAATTTGCCTGGAAAAATCCCGTCAACAACAATTAGCCAAGCTAAAAAATATTTCGGAAATAAAGTAGATTTTTATATAGATGGCGGTAAGCTGGACGGGCAAGCGTCAACTGTTTTAAGAATAATTGATGATGCTGTTGAAGTTTTACGCGAAGGTGCAGTAAAAATAAATGAAGAAAACAGGAGGTTTATTAAATGACGCTGAATGAATATCAAAAACAGGCACTATCTACCGAAATTATGAGTAGAGCTAAAGATATAGACGCCACAGAGCCAGCATTTGTGGCAAAAATCTTAGGCTTGGTGGGTGAAGCAGGAGAAGTTGCCGAAAAGTTTAAGAAAATTGTTAGAGACAAGCAAGGCAAAATAAATAAAACAGACGAAGTTGAAATTAAAAAAGAACTAGGAGATGTATTGTGGTACACAGCAGTAATTGCAGATTATTTAGGAATCAAATTTGAGGATATCGCTCAAACAAATTTAGCTAAATTAGCTAGCAGAAAGGCTCGTGGAGTAAGCAAAGGTTCGGGCGACAATCGTTAGCTTAAAGTAAATCAAAATCGAGAATTAACGCTTTGTGATCTGATACTATCTTTGATGATACTAAGAATTTATTAACTTTTATTTTGTTTGAAGCAAAAATATAATCACACACAACAGCTAAGTTAGAAATTCTAAACAAATCACTCAGAGTACTAGATACCGCACTTTCTTTAACTAGATTATTAAATTCAAAACTAGATTCAAGCAGTTCTATTGGTTTAGAAGTTGGGTTTAAGTTTAAATCGCCACAAAAAAGTAAAGGATTATTTTCTAGATTCACCGACTTAATATGTTTGATGACTAGTTCCATAGAATCAATACTTTTTTGGCTACCATTTGAGTTTAGCTCGTGGTAGCCATGATGATTTACTATAACCAATTTTTTGTTTTGAGGATAGATTTCACAAGATTGAACATTTCGGATATTAAGAAAATTGGGAGGGATACTTTTAGTAAGATTGCTATAAACTCCGTTAGTAAATGTAGTTTTTGGGTTTTTTATTGGCAACTTTGAAATAATTGCATTGCCATAATCAACTTTTTGGCCCAAATAATCAAACGACCAAGTAGCCGAAAAATAACCATAACCTAGTTTATTTTTTAGAGTCTCATAGGCTGTGTATGCATCTTTTTCAATGCCTATTTTTATATTAGAGCTGTAAATTTCTTGCAAACATACAATGTCAGGATTTTGTTCTTCTATTAAATTTAAGAGTTGATGATGAAGTTTGCTAGACCAAGCATTTATTTGAATAATTTTCATTTAAAGTTTAATCTGAGCCACTCATCCAGGCTGCCACCACCACCCGCAGTTAAACAGAGTACTAGATCTCCGTTGTTTAGGTGCTTAGAAATAGTTGTTTTAAGATTGTTGTCTAACTTCATTGGAGTAGCGTTACCAGAATTTGCGGTTAATTTAACTAATTTTTCTGGTGTTAATAATTCTAACGATTTATCTTCTCTGGCTAAATAACTTGGCACAATGTATAGTTTTTTAACATCATCAAAAAGATTTTTTAGTTCATTTTTAATAAAATGTTGCCTAGTATTATGAAGTCCTTCATAAACAACAACTACATTTTTGCCGGCCACTTCAGAAGCAATTTGTAAAGCTCCTTTAATTTTTTCGGGTGTATGAGCATAATCACTAAGGAGATTGTTGGTTATTTGTTCAAAGCGTCTTGATACTCCCGGAAATTGATTTATTTTAGTAATTAAAGAGTTGATAGGCTCATCTGAAATTTTGCTAACAGCTTCAACAACAAGTTGAGCATTTTTGCGGTTGACTTCACCAATTAGCTTAATTTTATTAAGGTCTACTTGCTCGTTTTGGATTTTTCGTCCAATTTTTATCATATCGTTAGCGTGGGCAACAATATTTTGGCTTTGGTTTAAGAAAATATTAAAAGCTTCATAATAATCTTCCCTGGTTGGGTAAATATCTGGATGGTCATAATCAATGCCACTAATTATGCTTATAAATGGTTTAAAATGTAAAAAATTACGGTCAAATTCATCAGCTTCATAAATAAAGTATTTTGAATCTGCAACATATTGCCCCATTTCACCAAAACTAATCTTTGCGCCAACAGAATAGCTAATTGGTAGGCCAATTCTTTTTAGTAACCAAATCGCCATGGCGGTAGTTGTAGTTTTGCCGTGAGTTCCTGCAATTGCAATCATTTTAAGCTTCTTGTCTTTAATTATTTGGTTAAGAAGTTCGTCTCGTTTGCTGGTTTTGACATTATGTTCTTTGCAAAATAAAAGTTCGGGTGCATTTGGGTTCTCAAGTGGTAGAGCCGATGTATAAACAAACCAATCTATTGGTTGCTTTTGGTGGACTTTTTCAATTTGTTCTTTAGTCTGACTAATATGAATTTGGCTTATTCCATGTTTTTTTAAATAATTAATGTATTGTGAGTCTTGCTTGTCTGAACCAGAAATCGTATAACCAGCTTGCTTGGCAATAAGAGCTAGAGGCCCAATTGCAGTACCACCAATCCCAGAAAAATAGATATGCATAATAATAGTCTACCAGCTAAGAGAAAAAAGAGTTAACATAATAGTAGTAATATGGGAAAAAGGCATTTACGAAAAATTTGGAAAAAGATTCACCTAATTAACACATGGTATTTTTTTGGGCTATTTATAATCTTTTTAATTGTTGGCGTATTAGCAATTAGGCAGAATAATTTAAAATCTATAGAGCTTAGGAATGTGGTTTTAAAAGCCGATGAACAAAACACAGATGTAGAACAGCCTTTAAAAGCTCTAAGAGAACATATTTATTCTCATATGAATGCTGGCTTGTCTAATGGCACACTAACACAACCAATTCAATTAAAATACCGTTACGAAAGGTTAGTGGAGGAAGAAAAGCAAAAAAGTGGTGATAGTCAGCAAGTATATTCCGAAGCTCAGAGTTATTGCGAACAACGCTATGGGCAAGGAAATTTAAGAGAAGGTAGAGTGCCGTGCGTTCAACAATATGTAAATGAGCATAGTGGAGGTCAAGTTGCTCAAATACCAGACGCACTTTATAAATTTGATTTTGTTAGTCCAAGATGGTCACCAGACTTGGCTGGCTGGAGTTTGTTGTTGGCAGGGGTATCTTTGGGGTTATTTTTAATTAGATATTTAACCGAAAAATGGTTTAAAGCAGAGTTAAAAGATATTTAGTAATAATTATCTTAAAATTGCTAGCGTTGTATTTATTGCAAAGTTTAATTTTTAAAATAAGTTTTTTCAGCTTAAGATATTTTAAAACTACATCTGTTAATAATTAAAAACCAGAGTTGGCATAAGTATAAAAAGTGCAAATGCTTAAAAAAAATACATTTAGCTACTTGACAACTAAAAGCCTAACAGGGTATGTTAAGGGTACCATTAACTAAAGGATAAAAGAGGGAGAATTATTATGGCATACAAGCACACAAATAGCAAAGGAGTTACTTACCACCTTAACAGTAAAGAAGTAACTTTGCGTGGTGGTAAACAACAAAGAATCTATTACTTCAGCAAAGATAGTCGTCCAGAAGCAACAGACCTACCAGACGGTTATGTAGTAAACGAAAACCCACGTAACGGCTTTTTGACTGTTAAAAAGGCTTAGTAAGTAGCAACAAATTTTCGAGCATCCATTTTCTGGGTGCTCGAATATTTATTGATGAAAAGTAATGAAAAGTAAACCAACTAAATCTAAAAAGTTAAGTAAGCAGAAACCTATAATTGAGGTTAATAGTTTAGTAAAAAAATATGGTAAAAAAACCGCTGTAAATGGTATTAGTTTTAATGTAATGCCTGGAGAAATTTTTGGTATTTTAGGGCCAAATGGGGCGGGCAAAACAACTACTTTAGAGATGATGGAAACATTAAGGCCAATAGATAGTGGTACGGTAAAAATAGATGGAATTGATGTTTCAGAGAGTCCGTATAAGATTCGCAGTATAATTGGGGTTCAACCACAATCGCCGGGCTTTCAAGACAAAACAAAACTAACGGAGCTAATTAAAATGTTTGCTTCAGCCTATGGTAAAAGTGTAGATCCTGTAGCTTTTTTAAAGCAAGTAGACCTAGAAGAAAAAGCAGATAGTTTTGTGGAAAATCTAAGTGGAGGCCAAAAACAGCGCTTTAGTATTGTAACTGCTTTAGTTCATGACCCTAAAGTATTTTTCTTAGATGAACCAACAACGGGTTTAGATCCACAAGCTCGGCGTAATTTGTGGAAGTTGATTAAACAAGTTCGCGATAAAGGTATTAGTATTATAATTACAACTCATTATATGGATGAAGCAGAAGTACTTTGCGATAGAATTGCAATTATGCATAAGGGCGAGATAATTTCGCTAGACACCCCCAAGAAGTTAATAAAAGATTTACTTGCTAGGGGCTTTAAAAAACCTCAATTTGTAGAGCAAGCTAATTTAGAAGATGTATTTTTAGATTTAACCGGAAGAGAGTTAAAATAATGACTTTAAAGCAAAAATTATATACAGTTTGGGTATTTTTTATCATAAATTTAAAACGATTATTTCGTGATAAACTGGCATTATTTTTTACATTTTTATTTCCGCTAATCTTTTTATTTGTTTTTGGGTCCTTAAATCGTAATAACTCAGTTTCTTTTAAGGTGGCAGTTATAAATAATTCAACTACTCAATATGCAAGTAATTTTGTAGAAAATTTAAACAAAACTAATGTTATTCAAATAAATTCAGAAGTAAAAGATTTTACAATCGCAAACAAGCTAATGGGAAGGGGCGAAATTGATGCAACAATTGAGTTGCCAGCTAATTTTGGCGAGGTAAAAGATGGCCTTCCTTCAGGTGAAGCCGTAGTACACTACACTCAAAATAATGAACAGGCTGCTCATACTGTTGTTTCAATACTAGATACTCAATTTCAGCAAATTAACTCTCAAATTGTAAATTCACCAAAACCGTTTAGTGTTAAAGGTGTTCAATCTAACGAGCATAGCCTTAGCAATTTTGACTATACTTTTACAGGGTTACTAGGATTTGCAATATTAGGTGCAGGTATTTTTGGGCCAATGAACTATTTTCCGGAACTTAAAAAAATGGGTATTTTAAGAAGATTACACACAACTCCACTTAAAGTTTGGCAGTATTTTATGTCGTCTATGCTTGGAAATTCAGTTTCTGGGTTGCTTTCTATTGGCTTAATGTTATTGGTGGCAATAGTAGTGTTTAACCTCAAAGTTGTTGGTAGTTACTTGAGCCTTATTCCGTTTTTGATTTTTGGAATTGTTTTGGTGTTAGGGATTGGATTGGCGCTTGGTGGTTGGGCAAAAAACGAAAGGCAAGCTGCACCACTGGGTAACATTGTAGTGTTTCCGATGATGTTTTTATCGGGCACCTTTTTCCCAAGATTTTTAATGCCAGAGTGGTTACAAAATATTACATATTATATTCCACTGACTCCGGTTATTGATGGCTCCAGAATGATTATGGCTGAAGGTAAAACACTGTTAGATTTAGGCCCTCAACTTGGAATTATGGCAGTATGGTTGATAATAATTTACGCAATTGCCTTTAGAGTTTTTCGCTGGGAATAAGTATAATTAGGAAAATAAGTTAAACTATTGTATAATAGTTATTTATGAGTGAACGATATAACGGCAATACTGGCTGGGAAGAAGAAGGTGGTGAAGTAGTTCCTTCAGGCGAAGGTGAATACCCATATCCTGATGGTGTGCAAAGCCAAATTAATAGCGAAGTCGTAAAGACCGACCCTGAATACGAGGTCCATACTAGAAATGACCAACCTTCTCCATACCCAACGCCTAGTAAACCGTTTGAGCTGCCTGGCCAAAATACCGGTAGGTCAAATACTGGTGGTTTGCCAACTCCAGGGCAGGTTCGAAAAGGAATGCCTAAAAAAAAGATTGCTGAGCAGCAAGAAATAAATGAAGCAGGGGCAGATAAAGCCAGAAACGCGCTAGGCTTACCGCCAAAACCACCAAAAACACCAAAAGGAGATGATGATGAACCAGAAAATCGGCCAAGGCTCTTTTGAATTTGAGCCACCGCAACAGACGCCTGAGCAGTTAGAAATTGATTTAACCAAACGGTTTGCAACAAGTTCTTTAATTAAGTTTATTGCTTATGCTAGAAATATTGACCCACAGACTATTAACCCAGAAGTATTAGATTTTATTACACCGGCTGAAATTGAAGACGGTATTTATTTACCAAGAGGAAAAAAAGATAGAGAAATAGACTTAGCACGGGGCCCGGTAATTTTCCCAGCAGATGAATACAAACTGCTTACAAAAAGCCCAATTCATATTGCTAATTCTGCTTCTGTAGGAGTTAAAAAAGCCCGAATCAATGAAGACGATAAAGAAAATGTTGATAAAACCGCCAAACGAGCTTCTGGGCATGCATTAGAGAGTCAGCTTCAAAGAGTCAAGAAACTTGAAAGTGAACTTAAAGATAAAGAAGATGCTTTAAAAGTTATAAGAAAAGAAGTTTTTACTGCTAAAGGCACAGGTTATTATGCTCACTTTCCAGCCTCAAAGATGTTGCCTTTAATAAGTCTTGCAGAAGTTGCAATTTTCGATGCCTTAAATGTTAGTGCAACTACTGGTGGCTGGAAGTCAGAATTATATAAAGACGCCAAAAAAGCTTTAGAATATCAGTTATTTGGGCTTCATAAGCAAAGATACGCAAATTGGCGAGCATACACGCCAATGGTTCAGTACTATACATACAAAAGGCGTATGGTTGCCAAGAGCACAATTACCCCAATAGAAAAAGAGCTAAAAAAATATCAACCATTTTTAGAACCTACAAATATAGATGAATCAAACAAAGAATAAAAATATTTACAGCAAACTACCTAAGACTTTTTTTGTATTAGCACCAATGGATGATGTTACCGATGTTGTGTTTAGGCAAATTGTAGCTGAGTGTGCGTTACCAGATTTATTTTTCACAGAGTTTGTGAATGTAGATGGCTTACAAAGTGTTGGTAGGCCAAGATTACTACCAAAACTAAGACTTGGCAGTAGTGAAGATAGAGTAATAGCTCAATTGTGGGGTAAAAATCCAGAAAATTATTTTAAGACTGTTTCTGAAATTGTTAGTGGTAAATTAGTAGTAGAAGCCAACCAAATA
Source organism: uncultured Candidatus Saccharibacteria bacterium (assembly GCA_964603625.1). GTDB lineage: Bacteria > Patescibacteriota > Saccharimonadia > Saccharimonadales > JAGQNJ01 > HK-STAS-PATE-36. The sequence continues at coordinate 4,918 of CAZRVM010000006.1, read as the reverse complement.
AACTCTCAATCTGTTAAGAGTGTTTTACAAGAATCAGACGAACAGGGCAAAGCATTACATAATTTTATTGGGGTAGATATAAATATGGGGTGTCCAGATAAGACTGTTGTAAAAAACGGATGTTGCAGTGCTTTAATTAATAATAGGCAACTAGCAAAAGATATAATTACGGCTTGTCAGCAAGCGAGTAAAGACCCCTTCCCTATCTCAGTAAAAACCCGTGTAGGATTTACAACAGTAGATTTATCTTGGATTGAATTCTTGCTATCATTAAAACTTAACGCGTTAACTATACATCTAAGAACGGCCAAAGAAATGTCTAAAGTTCCGGCTCATTGGGAGTTAATGGAACAGATTGTTCAAATGCGTGATAGCATCTCCCCTACTACAAAAATTATAGGTAATGGCGATATTACAAGTTATGAGCAAGGGGTGAAATATACAGAGAAGTTTGGGCTAGATGGAATAATGATTGGTAGGGGCATATTTAATGATCCGTATGTTTTTGCAAAAAATTCGCAGTGGCAAAATTTGGGAAAGCAGGAAAGGATTAAGCTCTATAAAAAACAAATAGAATTATTTGCTAAAACTTGGCAGAATCAAGAAAGAAGAGTTCCAACCTTAAATAAGTTTTGCAAAATTTATATTCAGAATTTTGAAGGTGCTAAAGAGTTACGCGAAAAGCTAATGAAGGCTAATACAACTTATAATCTAATCGAGATACTCAACCAAGAATTATTAAATTAAAAGTTTAATTTATAAAGGTAATGTATAGTTATAGGTATGCAAATCAGTAGTTTGAATCTATTTTCGCAAGTTGAAAATAAGAATTTGTCTGTAGGAGTTTTGGTTATAACTGCTATTTTAATTGGTTTACCATTATTCAGTTTAGTTTTATGGTTAAAGGCAGATTATAAGCACCATAAAAGACCTCTTAAAGAAGCCGACCCAAATGTAAACTATACTTTTTGGCACCATATTAAAGTGGTTACCTTCCCCTTACTTTCATACAGAATTACATTTATGATTCAAAAAAATAGCACAAATAAGCCAGAACATTTAGAAAACAGCACTTTAAAAGCAAACAGTATTAATCAAGAAGACATTTCAGATTACCAGAAAGAAGCAACTACAGTTACGGCAGATGCAACTCTTCCCCAAGCTATTACTCATTCTGAGAAAGTGGATACAGTCGTTCAATCGCCTCCAAAAGACGAAATTAATAATCCCAGAAATGACTTCTCTGCTTAACCTTAACTTAGAAATTAATTTAATTTAAGTTTTTGATTAATAACAGTTTTAATAAGTTTTATTTTTTAAACCATAAACAGTATAATTTATTTATAAGCAAATAGTCTTCAATTTGTTAATAGGTGTAAGATTTTTAATATTTTATAGCAAGGGATGCCAACTGTTTAAGACCAAGCATATGAATCTAAGCATAAAAAAACTAATCGCTAAACTACCAGTTCCTTTTTGGTTAGTCTTTTACATCTTTCTAATCCTTATTGTTATCCCAACCCTAGCCTATTTAGGTAGTTTTGGAAAGGCACTTACTCCGCCAGACTCTTGTTTTGCTTACACCCCAGACTCTCCAAGTGCAGGTCAAGCTACGATTACTGATTATTATGACTATGAAGGTAATAACAACTCTAATCCAGCCTGCCCTAGAGAAGTTGATATCCCTGCCACGCTAGGTGGTGATACGGTTACTACAATTGGCAACTATGCATTCCAAAATAATAAATTGAAGTCTGTTAGTTTGCCAAGTTCTTTGCAGGACATAGGACCCAGAGCTTTTAACCATAATTATTTATCTGATCTTACTATACCAAACTCTGTTGTTTCAGTGGGTGAGCATGCGTTCGATGATAACTATATAGTACAAATAACTATACCCTCATCTGTCACATCAATAGGGGATATGGCTTTTGCTGTAAATAGTATTACGAATGTTTCTATTCCTGATTCAATATCAAGTATCGGTGAAGATGCCTTTAATTTTAATCCTTTAAACTCTGTAATCTTCGGTCAAGAAACATACAATCAGACAGACCCGCTTATAGACGAATGTTTTATGTTTAATAGTGTCACAAATACAATTGAAGGACTAAAGCATGTTGACTTGGCAGTAATGCAGGCAAATAACAACGCTTGTATAAACCCAAATATTGACATTCCCAGTACTATTAGTTCAGTTCCGGTGAATATAATACAAAATTATTCATTTGCATATATGTACTTGAACTCATTAGTTATTCCAGACTCTGTAACCACAATAGAGGCAGGAGCCTTTAGTAACAGTCAACTAACTTCAGTAACTTTTGGGGCTGGCGTTACGACAATTGGGCAACAAGCTTTTTTCTTAAATAAACTAACCTCAATAAGTTTGCCAATTTCACTTGTTAGCTTGGGCAGTGATGTTTTTTCGCAGAATAAACTTGAAACGGTTGATTATAATAGCAAAATTTATTCTTCAGAAGATCCAGTTGTTGAAGCTTGTTATATATTTGATGGTTCAACGCACGCAATTACAGGGTTTAATTTTGTGAATCTTACAACAATTCAAAATTATGATAATGCTTGTATTGGTGGGGTTATGAATATACCAAGTACAATAGGTGGTATTGCTGTAAATACCTTAAGCTCAAGTTCTTTATCTAATGCTGTCTCAAATAATATTACCATGCCCAGCTCAGTATCTTCTTTCGACCCATTTGCATTCGGTGGATTTAGCTCTATATTATCTCAAATTGTGATAAATCCCGGTTCACTTACTTCAATTCCGAATAGCGCATTTGCTTACCAACATATAAACTCTATTAATCTTCCAAATTCGGTAACTTCGTTAGGGCCTGCTGCTTTTATGATGCAAATCGCTCCCAATAGCTATAGCTATGACGATTTAGTTAAAAATAATAGCATGCATCAGTCAGTTGACCCACAATCATTTCAGAACTTAATGTTGGGCATATTTTATGTTCAAATATACACTCAGGATATAAACAACCCTTCTGGCTTTATCGACTCTATTGTAACCGAGTCTACGATGGGTGAAGATTTAAATATCGATGGAGATCTCACTGACTCCTTAGGAGGTTATATAATTAATCCCGCTCGTGTAACCGCCAGCTATAAAGATGAGAATGGCAACACAATAGCTCCAGACGCTACCTATACGGGTACAGGTTTGTCTACCTATCTTGCAGTCGATAACTCAACTAATAACCTAAACTTGTACTATAAAGCAGGCGGTAACTTTAATGTACCAACTGCTCCAAACATAGCAGGTTACGATATTGTAACTACTCCTCAAGACATAGCAAGCCTTTCAGCTGGAGAAAACCAAATAACCTATGTCTATCAAGAAACTCAACCACAACGCCCTTTCATCATGCGGGTCAAGACAGATAACCTAGGCGGTAGTGCAAACAACCAATATACAATCACAGCTTATATTGATGAAACATATAACTACAATGTCGATTGTGATAACGATGGAACCAATGAATTCACCAATCAAACAGGTAATGTTACTTGCACCTATGGTTCGCCAGGTGAATATGATATTGCTATCACTGGTACTTTCCCGCATATGGCAGGTGGTGATGATCGCGCCAAGATTATTGATGTCAAGCAGTGGGGCGATATTGCTTGGGCTAATATGGCTGAGATGTTTTCAGGCGCAACAAATATTGCAGTTTTTACTGCCACGGATACTCCTGATTTATCTAATGTAACTAATTTGAACGGTATGTTCGTAGGTGCTACCAATTTCAATAGCAGTATAGATGATTGGGATGTCAGTAATGTGGTTAGTATGGATGGTATGTTCCAGTTTGCTTCTAGTTTTAATCAGCCATTAAATAGTTGGGACACTAGCAATGTAGTTAGTACGACTTGGATGTTTGGGGGCGCTACCAGCTTCAATCAGCCCCTTAATAATTGGGATGTTAGTAATTTAACATATTCTGGGCTTATGTTTATTAACGATTTCAGTTTCAATCAACCATTAAATAACTGGAATGTCAGTAATGTAACGGATATGACGGGAATGTTCTTGGGTTCTACAAGCTTTAATCAATCGTTAGCTAGCTGGGATGTTAGTAATGTGGCTAGTATGCAGTTTATGTTTGGGGATTATATAGATTTATCAAAATTTATGATGGAACAACAACTTGGCCGTCCTTACGCTCAATGGACACAGCAAGAGAAAGATGACTTTTGGGCAAGCGCATCGCAAGCATTAGGCTACCCCGTAGATGAATCATATGTACCCAATCCATCTGGTCTCTCTACTCCCAACTACGACGCCACCCTCATTGCTTGGAGTGGGCAAGACCTTGAATCTAGCGTTGTCTTTGATGCAGGCAAGAGCCAATACTGCGCTAGTGAAGCCCAACGCCAAAGCATCATAGATAATAAGAGCTGGACAATCAATGATGCTGGTAAGAACTGTGTTGTAGCCACCGCCCCAACCGTTCCTCTCTCTTTGTCTACCTCCGACATCACCACAACCTCACTAAAGCTAAACTGGCAAGCACCTGCCGACGATGGTGGTAGTGCCATAACTAGCTACCAAGTACAATATAAAGCTAGCTCTAGCTCTACCTGGATAAATGCTCCTACTCAAGGTCCTTCACCAACATCTCATATTTTCACTAACCTAGATTCTAATACTAGCTATGACTTTAAGGTATCAGCCATTAACGCTATTGGCTCTAGCCCATACACTAGCCCAGTATCTGCCACTACTCTTACTGTATCAACCCCACCAGTAGATCCTCCCACAACTCCACCAGTCACCCTACCTGTAACTCCACCTACCATCACCAAACCTACTACTCCCAAGACTCCACCTACTTCAGACAAAGACATTCCAACTACCGACTCTAAGACTAATGAGCCAGAACCAAAC
>CAZRVM010000005.1:30076-37700 GCA_964603625.1 uncultured Candidatus Saccharibacteria bacterium | reverse complement strand
TATCGGAATCGTTTGGGGGTGTAAAATCTACAAATACTTCCCTTTCAGAATCTGCTTATAGCTTTAATTTAAGTGGTTTAACAGATGGCAGTAAGTACTTTTATAAACTTAGCGCCTTTGATGAAGAAGGTAATGAATATAGCGGAAGCATTTTTTCCTTCACAACTCCTCCCCGCCCTAAAATATCAAACTTGAGATTCCAACCCGTGCAAGGTGAACCAACTAGCACGCAATTAGTTTCGTGGGAAACAAATGTACCTACTTCTTCACAGCTAACCTATGGCTTAACAAATAGTTCTGGTATTGAAAAAACCGAATCTGAGCTTAAGACTGCGCACCAGATGACTATTAAAGGTCTTCAAGATGATAGTGAATACTTTTTGTTTGCTCTAGGTAGAGACAAAGACGGCAATTTATCAACTTCTGAAAGACAAGTATTTAAAACCGCGTTAGATACTCGTCCGCCAAATGTTAGCAATATTGCGGTAGAAGTTTCTATTAAAGGTACTGGCGCCGAAGCTAGAGGTCAGGTGGTAGTTTCGTGGAATACAGATGAGCCGTCAACTAGCCAAGTTGGTTATGCGGAAGGTTCTGATGTTGAAGATTTCAATAATAAATCGGCTCTTGATGGTGAGCTTACTACGGAGCATTTGGTGATAGTCTCTGATTTGCCTACAAGCAAGTTGTATAGCATTAAGCCACTTTCAAAAGATAAGGCTAATAATGAAGGCCAGGGTGAAACTCAATCGGCTATTGTGGGCAAGGCATCAGACAGTGTATTAACAATAATTTTAAGTACCTTGCAGAAAATATTTGGGTTTTAAACCATGAGTGATGAATACGAAATAATTAAAGCCAAAAATATTTATCAGTCTTTCTTAGTAGGCGGTGAAAAAATTGAAGTAATTAAAGGGATAAGCTTTAGTATTAAAGCCAATACTTTTAATATAATTTATGGACCATCGGGTTCTGGTAAATCAACCTTGCTAAATATCTTAACTGGTTTACAAAAGCCAACATCTGGGTTGATTACCTTTAATGATGAAGATGTTTATAATTTCAAATCTAACAAATTAGCTCAGTTTAGAGCTCATAGAATAGGCTTTGTTTACCAACAAAATTATTGGGTAAAGAGTTTAAATGTCTTAGAAAATGTGTCTATGCCGTTATACTTTTTAGGCTACAATCGCACTAAAGCTTCTTCGCTAGCAATGCTTGCTCTAGAAAGAGTTGGCATGCAACACACAGCTAAGAAAAGACCATATCTGCTATCTGGTGGTGAGCAACAGCGTGTGGCTATGGCCAGGGCGCTTGCCAATGACCCGCTGTTTATTATTGCCGATGAGCCTACAGGTAGCCTAGATAGCACAAATGGCGATATGATAATGGACTTACTGCAAAATTGCAAAGATGAATTCAAGCGAACAGTTATTTTGGTTACCCACAATATGGAATATTTGCCACTTGCTGATCATCTTATTCATATTGAGGATGGTTTGATAGAAGATATGCAAGATGACGATATTGGCAAAACTACTAAGGTGCTTATGGATCAACTTAAGAATAGGGTTGACAATTTACTTAAAACAAAGGGCAAGAAAGAAAATGGATAACTTAAAAGCTAAAGAAAAAGTAACAAAAGAGCGCTACACGGCAGTTCCTCTTAAAATACTCTTTAGAATAGCCTGGTTGAATATTTATAATAAAAAATTAAGATCAATTTTAACTATTATGGGAGTTGTAATTGGTATTGGTGCAATTTTCTTCTTACTCTCATTTGGTTTGGGATTGCAAGAACTTGTTTCTAAGCAAATTATTGGTGATGAATCAATAAAATCCATTGAGGTTACTACCCCAAATTCTAGAATTATAAAATTAAACGAAGATGCCTTTAATAAAATAAAATCTTTTCCTCATATTCAAAGAGTAGGCCAATTGTATAGCTTCCCTAGTAACATCAGCTTTAAAGGTGGCGAGGTTGGCAGTATTACTTATGGGGTAGACTCTGAATATATGGATATTACCAAATATAATTTAGTTGAAGGAAGATTATTAAAAAAAGACGACAAAGGTGTAGTTGTAATTAGTAAAGGGGCATTGAAGGCAATTGGAATAGAAGGTACAAAAGAAGCAATAAATCAAAAAATTTCTATAAACATACCACTCAATAATGTAGTAGCTAAAGAAAAACCAATTAAGGGCGAATTTGAAATTGTAGGTGTAGTAGATTCTGGTGGCGGAACTGAAATGTATTTACCAAGTTATATATTCTCACAGGCTGGAGTTGAAGCCTTCACTCAGGTAAAAATAATTGCAGACGATACTAAAAATATTGCTAGCATTAGGGAACAAATTCAAGGCAATGGCTTTTTAACCACATCTCCAGTCGATACACTAGAACAAATTAATCAGATATTTAAGTTTTTTAATATTATGTTGGTTGGGTTTGGAGCAATTGGAATGATTGTTGCCGTGCTTGGTATGTTTAACACTCTAACAATATCTTTGCTGGAGCGAACTCAAGAAATTGGCTTAATGAAAGCTTTGGGTGCTAGAAATACCGATATGCGAAAACTGTTTATTATAGAGGCAGTTCTACTATCTTTTATTGGAGCCGTGATAGGCATAATTACGGCTATTTTTAATGGTGTAATAGTAGATAAAATAATGAACAAATTTGCATCTAGTAGAGGGGTTGGGTTAGAGTTTTCGTTATTTGCTACTCCTCTGTGGTTAGTCTTGAGTTTAGTTGGTTTTATGATTTTGGTAGGATTGTTGGTTGTGTTAATGCCGGCTCGCCGTGCTGAGAAGATCAACCCCATAGACGCCCTTCGCCGAGAGTAATTCTTGGTAATGTTCAAAGAAAACCTATATCTAGAAGTTGATTTAGCTTAACTTAAAAATACAAATATTAATGACTGAACTTTAGACCTTCAATAGTTTTATTAATTTACTGAATTTTAGCTTTAGGAAAGCAATTAGATAGCCACTTCTTTAAACGTTACAACTTATTTGTAAATATTTAAATCTAGCAGACATCTCAAAAACTGAACACTGTTTTTATTTAAGATAGTTTTTGAGTTTTGATTTTGATTTAAATGTAATTACGATACTAGTAGTAACTATAAAAATTCCAGATAATATTAAAGGTATATTGTTTTGACCAGTGTTTGAAAGTGCACCATTTGATGATTCTGCCTGTGCAAGCCCAACTGGGTCTTTTATCGAACCAGTTGCAGGGTCTAAATCGAGGATGCCGTTGTCGGAAATAGTATAGGTTAGTAAAAGTGCGTGTTGGCCTAAGTGTGTAGTTTCGGTAATTGAGGCGCCATCTATATTAAAGTAACTTCCACTACTTGGGTTGTACTTGCGAGCTATTACTTGACTAGGTACTAAATCTGTTACAAAAGTTAAGCTTACTTGATTGTTATTACTTGCACCATCAAAACAGAATTCTACTAAGCCAAGTGGATAGCTAAAACTATTATCTTGCTTGGTTTGGTCTGCTTCTTTTGATGTACTTGAGCAAGTTATATCTGTGCTATCTGGTGTAGTTAGTAAGATAGCTTTATTATTGCCAGCATTAGATAGTGAGGCAGAATTTACATTGTCATTTTCGCTGTCTTGTTGATCATCTTCGTCTGGGCTATATTTGAATATCTGGATTCGCTGATTGTCGCTGTCAGCTACAAGCACTGTGTTGCCATTAGCTGAAACTTTTAGACCCTCTGGGCTGTCAAACTGACCTTCGCCAGTGCCGGGCGAGCCCCACTTGGCTAAGAAGTTACCGTTGGTATCAAACTTTTGTACACGAGCGTTGTCATAATCTAGGGCATAGACATTACCCTGGCTATCAACATCTACGGCGCTGGCAGCGCTAAATTCACCATCACCAGAGCCACTTGAACTGTCACCACCGTTAGCACCCCATTTGGAGATAAAAGTACCGTTACTGCTAAACTTTTGGATGCGGTTATTATACATATCAGCTACATATATATTGCCAGAAGCATCGGTGCTGACACCAGCTGGAGTATTGAACTGGCCATCGCCAGAGCCGTTACTGCCAAACTTCATCATAAACGCGCCGGTAGTGCTGTTAAGCTTCTGAATGCGAGAGTTATCGTTATCAACTACGAGTAGATTACCGTCCGGAGCTATAGCTAATCCACGAACGCCTAGAAACTCGCCGTCTGCAGAACCATTTGAGCCATCGCCTCCGTTGGCGCCCCATTTGGCGATGAAGTTACCGTCGCTGTCCAGCTTTTGTACGCGGTTGTTGTCGGCCTCTCCAACATAGACATTGTCCGAGCCGTCAATCACAATAGATTCAGGAAAGCGAAACTCACCATTGCCAAAACCGCCCGAGCCATCGCCACCATTGGCACCCCATTTAGCTATGAAATTGCCGTTTTTATCAAACTTTTGGATACGGTTGTTAGATGCATCGGCTACATATATGTTGCCTTGGCTGTCTTGAGCCATATCGCGAGGCGTATAAAACTTCCCGTCGGCATCAGAGCCAGAGATTTCAAGCGTGCCATATCCACCAAACTGGCTAATGTATATACCGTTACTATCAAATTTCTGAATTCTATCGTTATCTTCGTCCACTACATACACGCTACCGTCACTACTTATTGCAACATCGCGAGGACTATCAAACTCACCGTCACCTTCACCAGTAGACCCATCACCATCATTGGCACCCCATTTGGCTACAAATATACCACCACTATTGAACTTTTGGATTCGGCTGTTGCCACTATCAGCAACATAAATATTACCATAACTATCTACATCCAGTCCGTAATGCTCATACAATTCTCCATCGCCAGAGCCGTTTGTACCAAACTGACTAACATAGTCACCGTTACTATCAAATTTTTGCACTCTACTGTTGTCGTAATCTGACACGAAAATATTATTTGAGCTGTCAATTGCTATTCCGCTAGGTTGATAGAACTCACCGTCATCATTACCTTCAGAACCAAACTGGCTGATGTATGAGCCGCTGTTATCAAACCTCTGCACGCGGTTATTATTGTAGTCCACTACAAATATATCTCCAGAACTATTAAAATCTATCGCATAAGGGCCATCAAACTGTCCATTTCCCGTACCGTTGCTACCAAACTTACTTATAAAATTACCGTTACTATCAAACTTCTGGATATCATCTCTGCCTACGTCGCCAACGTATATGTTGTTGGACGAGTCTATACCAATGCTACGAGCGCTATTAAACTGCCCATTATCCGTACCAGGACTACCGAATTTACTGATGAAATTACCGTTACTATCAAACTTTTGCACGCGGTAGTTATCCCTATCAACCACATAAATATTACCGACACTGTCAAAGGCCATAGCCTTTGGTTCATTAAACTTACCGTTGGAAGACTCTGGGTCGAAACGATTGATCATAGAATGAAGTGTCGGCACATCTGTGGGTTGTGGTGTGGCTTGAACTATTTTGGTTGATATTGTTGATGCTAAGAGAACAAATAAAACACTTGTTATAATGAATATCTTATTTAATTTGTTGATTTTTAATTTAAATTGATTAGTTACCATTCTCCCCCTCCGATATTCTTGCTAATAATATGTATGATTAATATAATAGAGCATTATTATTATAAGAACTACAAAATACAATACAAAAAAATCGTAAATTGTATTACAATAATTAGAGTTATAGAATATGAGTTACTTTAAGTATTATCAAGAACAGGCTTCTTTTTTTAAGAAAAATGGCCGACTAATTAAGTTTAAGAAGAATCGCTACTTAGTAAATTCTTTAGAAATGAGTCAGTGGGTATATTTTTTAGAGTCTGGCATTGTTCAAGCAGAGTTTACTTTAACTAACGGCGCGGAAAGGTTAATTGGGTTTTTTTTGCCCGGCATGACTTTTGCGCAAAGTGGATCATTCTATGATTTAAGTGTGGGTAGCTTAGAGTATAAAACTAAAACAGACGCAATTTTGTATCAGTTGCCAAAAGATTTATTTTTAAAAAGCATAACAAAGAATTCAAAATTGAATGCCGAATATATTGACTTACTACTTCGTAATCAGATTTATTTGATTGATAGAATAGTCTATCAGGGTGCAATTGATTTGGAAGATAAATTTTTAAATTGGATTATATTCATGGTTAAGTTTTACGGAGAACAAAAAGAACAAAGTTTTGAAATAATTGTTCCATTAAATCATAACGATATTGCTAATATGTTACACACTACTAGAGCTAGTATTAATAAATTAATAAATAAGTATAAGAAATTAAATATAATACAAAATAATAAATGGCACATTATAGTAACTAATTACTCCATGTTATTAAAGCTTGCAAATAAAGAATAAGTTTTAACTAATATTATGTATTCTTTTGGCTTCACGCATTTGATCTCTCTTTTTAATAGATTGCCTTTTATCATAGCGTTTCTTGCCTTTGCCAATAGCAATTTTTAATTTGATAAATCTTCCAGAAACTATAAAACTTAGTGGAACTATAGTTTTGCCTTGTTGCTTAGCCTCTAAAAATCCAGCCAATTGCTTTTTATTAATTAGTAACTTACGGCTACGAGTTTGTTCTGATTCTGGAATTATAAAAGTTTTTCCATTTGCAATTGTTGCGTTAACTAAAAATAATTCTTGATTTTTTAGCACTACAAAAGATCCTTTTAAATGAGCATTACCTTGCCTAAGAGCCTTTACTTCCCTGCCAGATAAAACTAAGCCTGCTATTATTTCATTACCAATTTCGTAATCATAGTAGGCACGGCGGTTTTGAATTTTGCCAGTGGAAGATTTTTTCTTTTTCATAATAATACTAGTATTACAATAATTTTAAAAAATATCAATTTAGCTTTAACATCTTAAGTTTTGATTGTTGAATTTATTAGGTATTTTGCAATTGTTCATTTGAATTCTGTTTATTTCATCACGAGCCACATCCCAAACTCCACTATCATTATGTTTTACTTTTCGCCAGTACCACCATTCTACTCCCCATAAGTACATCTCTCGCATTCCGGTAGCTTCACCGTACCTAAAGCGCTGTTGAAGTCTTTCAGGATTTAGTGATTTATCTTGTTCTTCAAGACTTGCAAGCTTAGTTTCGGTTGGCGCCCAAGGCTCAGCTTGAAGCTCGTGAATTATCATATCTTTGCCAGTAACTATTTTTCCAGCTCCAGCTAAGAATCCATAAAACCAAGCTGGAAAAGGATACTCGAAGTAGCGTTTAGTTATTGTTTTATCCCATACTCGCTTGTAAATTGAAATACCAAACTCATCTGGTCTTGGCTGACCGAGTGGTAGACCGGCAGCGTTATTACTTCTAGAAATAATTACTGGGTGTTTGGGGTCTATACTTTTTACAAAGTTGAACTCGTCTATTAAACGATCACGACTGTGGTCTGGGCAGATTCCAAATACTTTCATAAAGAATTCGTTTTCTAGTTGATAACTCTCTAGTGCGGGGCTATTTTTATAACGGTTAATTACAACCTTCATGTAATCTTTTAATTTTGATTGCCAAACTTCCTTCGGTAAACTCTTTGCCCAATCTGGCATATGGCATTCAGGCCATCTAGGTTGACGAAGCCCAATCGCTAATGAAAC
>CAZRVM010000005.1:24848-29976 GCA_964603625.1 uncultured Candidatus Saccharibacteria bacterium | reverse complement strand
AAAAACTAAAAGAGATAACCAAATAGCTATTTTTTGTAGAATTTTTTGGCGTTTATACCAATTTACAATATGGTTTGACTGAGTATTTGATTTTTTTTGAGATGTTTTGAGTTTGTCATTTTTCTTTGACATATTTTTTTTAGATTCTGATTTATTTAGAGCTTTAGCTGTCATTTGGTAAACTTAATTTGATGTGCATAAAAAACCGTTAACATTATCAATCATTATACCAGTTTATAATGAAGAAAGTCATTTAAAAACTTGCCTAGAGAGTATAGCTTGGCAAACTCAAAAACCAGACGAAGTTATAGTTATAGATAACAATTCAACCGATAAAACGGTACAGATTGCAAAGTCATATCCTTTTGTAAAAGTTGTTTCTGAAAAAAAACAAGGCGTACTCTTCGCTAGAAATAAAGGCTTTCAGCAGGCTACGTCAGACATTTTGGGCAGAATAGATGCCGATTCTATTTTGGCTGAAAACTGGTGCGATCAAGTTCGTAAGGCTTTCGTGCCTAATGATATTGGTGCAGTTACTGGGCCAGTAGTTTATTATGATATGCCGTTTAAAAGAACTGGCTTTAAAATTGATAAGACCATTCGTCAGGCAATCGATAAATTCAACGATGATTTCCCTTACCTTTTTGGAACAAATATGGCAATTAGGCGTAAAGTTTGGCAGAGATACCTACCCGAATTTTGCACCAGAAAAGATATCCATGAAGACCTTGATTTAGGTATTCATTTAGCAAAAAATGGAGTCAAAATAGCTTATAAACCCAGTATTGTAGTTGGTATGTCGGCTAGAAGATTTGATAACAATCCAAAAGATTTTTATCGGTATTTATCTTTTTATAAATCTTCATTTAATAGCCACAATATAGAAACTAATACTGCAAAATTTGCTATGGCAACTTATATTTTTGCTTATTTTTTACTTAAGCCGGTTCGTTTAATGTATGACGAAAATAAAAAAGGTTTTAGTTTGAAACAAATATTTGTTCCAAAAACTGCGCGCAAGCACCCTATGGACTAATCTATTCGGGGTTGGATGTCATTCCTCCATACTGATTAGTTACTGGCTGACAGCTCGACCACAAGCCTTTATTTTGATTTCTAGCTTGATCTTGGTAATTTTTAAATTCATCTACTTTCGTAAAAGGAAAACTAGTGTAAGCAAAACCGTACCCTTGTTTAATGATTTCGGCATTAACCAGTTCACCACTTGGCAGGTAAACATAACGCAAGAGTCTATTGTATCTATCTCTATTAGTATTTATTGGGTCGGCTTCTAGTTTAACTGGGTTGTCTCCAATTAGCATTTTTGTAAAATTACTTGCATTTTTACCAAAACACTGAACAGGCTTGCGAGGATCTTTAACTTCTGGCGTATCGACACCAATCATTCTTATAGTTTCTTTATTGCCTGCCATATCTACTGTTATTGTGTCTCCATCTTCAAATTTAACTACTTTATAAAAGCCTGCAGAAATAACATTATTAGTTTGCTGAACTTGTAGGTTATTTTTATTTTGCCCCAATTTATTTGTTGAGTAGTTTAAGAGCAGAATGCATAATGTTAATGCTAAGAGTAGTTTAGACTTTGCCTTTTTGCTAATTCTCATTTTATAAGATTACAACCAAGCTAGAATAAAAGCTAATAATTGCAAAAACAACAAAATATGATATTATAAATAAATGGAATCTGAATTGAGTTACTATGCAGATGAAGGCATTACTAAGTTTGAGCTAGAAAGGTTTAGAGAAAACCAATTTCTAAGTAGTAATGAATTTAATGGAAGTTCTAAAAATTTCTCAATTGAAGGCGCGGTAAATGACTTAGCCGGAAGAGATAAAGAAGTAGTAAGATTAACAAAACTAGCGATTAATATTAGTAATAAATACAGAAGAGGCTTAACAGATGAACAAGGTGAACGAGATTGGGTAAAACAAGCGGACTGCCTAGATGAAGATACCGAGATTTTTTACCCTAAAAATGGTCGTGATTTTATTGCAAAGCTGGCAATTTGTGAAACCTGCCCAGTTAGAAATGATTGTTTAGCGTATGCGCTAAAGCATAAAGATGTTAACGGTATATGGGGTGGATCGAGCGGAAACGAAAGAAGAGCAATTTTAAAAGATATTAAATCTAAGAAAATCAAAAAATCAGAAATAGATGATTATGTGGCAGAATTGGCTAAATTTGAGTAAGATTAATATTAAGCAAATTCTTCTAGTAGTCGATACCTTTGTTTGCTAAAAATTTATCATCAAAATGATGTTTGATTTTTGTCATATTGGTAGCGATATCTACCATTGGTAATAGCTCGTTTGGAAAATTCCTGCCTGTTAAGCATAAGCTAACTTGCTTTTCTTTCGCTAATTTTATAAGCTTTTTTAAGCTGGTTTTACTGATAAGGCCGTCATTTACGGCATTATTTATTTCATCACAAATTACAATTTGGTATTTACCAGAGGTAATAGCACTTATGGCATGACTTAAAGTTTCATTGGCAGCTTGTTTGTGTTCAGCTTCTGAGATTTCTCGTGAACTTAAATCACCAGCTTTGTAAAAACCTAAACCACCCTTATAAAAGTAGAGTTTATCTTTATAAAGGTTTTGAATGTCTCTAATAAAAGCATGCTCGCCTACTCCCCAATATTTAATAAATTGAATGTAAGCAACAGGCATTCTATTGCCAAGTGCTCTAACCATTAACCCTAGTGATGCACTAGTTTTGCCCTTACTTTCGCCAGTATAAACTATGCAAATACTATCTTTATGCTTAAAGTCTTCAAAACTCATTAGTTAATTATAACCTACTAATTTAGGCAACAGATGTTGAAGGTTTTTGATTATTTACTAAATTGTTTTCTGGTTGAGATTTCTGAAAGTCTACTGGAATTAAATCTATTGAATTATCTAGCAGATATGCAAGAACGCTTCGGCGTACTCGTAAACCAATGATATACTTATCTATATTCGATGGGTCTGTTAAACGGTTGTGGTTAATTGCAATTATTAGTTCGTCATCTGCAATTTTATCTTCTAGTTCATCGTTATATAAGCTAATGTTACAAGCTAAGGTGCCAATAAGTTTAGAGGTAGTGTACTTTTTTATGGCACTTTGCGGGAAGTAGTCTTCGTTTAAGATTCTCTCAATTGGGTTGTGCCCTACAGCATCAATCGGGTTTGTTTCAAATTCATCAATCGCAACAATACTTTCAAAATCAATTTCCTGCTCAACTTCAGACATTGATACTTCACGCAATAAACTTGGGTCTATTCTCTCCATACTGGCATAATAACTTGTTTGACTATTCTTTGCTGTGATTTTTGTCACAATTTATTTACTTGTTAAAATCTATAGAAAATAGGTAAATATTACTTTAGTAACTTTTTCTGTCTTAAAAGAGCTTCAATTTTTGGTCTATCAAACCCAATAACAACATTACCATCTATATCGCTAACCGGTACAGCAAGTTGCCCAGTGTGGTCTAACACCCATTTTTGAGCTTCTTCATCTTTGGTAAGATCTTTTTCTGTGAAACTTACCTTTTTATCGTGCAAATATTCTTTGAGCGCGTAACAAAATGCGCATGTTGGTGTGGAATACACTGTTACCATACATCAATTATAGCATACAGTTGCAAAATAGCTTAATTAATTTAAATCTTATTTAATATGGTAGCATATTATATTTATTATTAATCTATAAACTAGTGTTGATTAAGGTTTCGTAGTTTGTTAAAATTGCAAAAAGAGTATGTATAATATTATTGCCGCCAAAAAAATGACGACTAATTTGCGATTTGTGCAGTTAAATTGGTTAGATTTATGTTAAGTCTTATAACTTTTGCTGAATCTTCTGGTATTCATGTAACACTTAAACCAGATGTAATTTACAAACTAGGTCCAATTGCAATTACAAACTCAATTTTATATGGATTAATTTGTGGCATTTTCATGGCTGGGATACTTATTTGGTCTTCAAAAAAAATAAAAATAAATGGTCAGTCTGGTTTTCCGGCAGTTATCGATTTAGTTATGGATATGATAATTGGAATGCTAGAATCAACCTTTCATTCGCGTAAAAAAGCTGTTAAATATGCCCCGATTTTTGCATATTACCTTTTATTTATTTTGTTCGCTAATTTGCTTGAACTTGTGCCATGGGTTGGCGAAGGCCTCCATGTTGTTTCTAGTTCCGGTAAAGTAGTTTTATTTAGGCCATTTACCGCAGATCTTAATGGTACGGTTGCAATGAGTATTATTGCAATTGTTATGGTGCAAGTTCTATCAATAAAAGAACAAGGCTTTAAAAAACATATCCAGCATTATTTTTCTAACAAACCATGGAATCCAATTAATTTCTTCATTGGTATTTTAGAAGTGTTTGGTGAACTAACCAGAATATTGAGTTTAAGTTTAAGGCTATTTTTAAATACTGCCGTAGGCGAAATCCTTATAACTGTTTTTACATCTTTAATTTTAGAGGGCGGCAGAACTCCTTTGGCAGTTATTCCAATTTTGTTGTTTGAGATGTTAGTTGCTGGTATTCAGGCTTATGTATTTACCGTATTAAGCGCAACATATCTAGAGCTTGCCATTGCACATGGCGATGATGATCACAACCAAGAACCCCACTCTATCAGTAGTACTAAAGAGGTCGACTCTAGAGCTACGAGTGGTGGATAGGAACAACTAAGGTTTAATAAGTCTAGGTATTTTTATACATAGCAAAAGGAGATAAAATGGTTCCAATTTTAACAACATTTGCAGCTGAAGCTACGGGTTCTAGCGTAATGCCTAAAGCATTAATGCTAGGGGTTGCTTTGGGTGCTGCAGCTTTTGGTTTAGCTTGGATTGGTTCGAGCTATATGAAAGCATTAGGCAGAAACCCAGAAGCAGGAAAAGCTGCCGGCCAAATCATTATTATTGCAGCAATGGTGGAAGTTACTGCTTTACTTGCCTTTCTTTTAGGAGCATTCTTATTAAGTTAGGATAGACAGAATGGTTGTGCCAGTGCTTTTTAAGGCTGGCATAACCTTTTAATAAAAAAATAGATTAAATGGTATAATACTCTTTTAAAGGAAATAAATGGGAATAATAAACTTACTTTCAATA